>JAAYHZ010000071.1 GCA_012744235.1 Clostridiaceae bacterium | reverse complement strand
GTCTATAGTACCGTGTGCCATTATACATCAGTTGTTTTCAAAAAGCAATCGATTTTTTAAAATTTCTATTCAACCAGTGTGTTGGTATTTAACTTAACACCGGGGCTCATTGAAGTAGCCAATACGACACTTCTCAAATACTTACCTTTTGCTGCAGCCGGTTTTGCTTTAACAACGGCATCGATCAAGGTCTTTAAGTTTTCAATCAGCTTTTCCTTTTCGAAGGACTTCTTGCCGATGATGCAGTGGATAATGTTGTTCTTGTCCAAACGATATTCCACTTTACCTGCTTTAACTTCTTCGACGGCTTTGCCGATATCCATAGTAACCGTACCGGCCTTCGGGTTGGGCATCAAACCCTTCGGTCCTAAGATTCTTCCCAAACGACCGACAACCTTCATCATATCCGGCGTAGCAACCACTACGTCAAATTCGAACCAGTTTTCTTTTTGGATTTTTTCCGCCAAGTCGTCATCGCCTACATAATCCGCTCCGGCATTTTGAGCTTCCGTTGCTTTTTCGCCTTTGGCAAATACCAAAACTCTCGGTTGTTTACCTGTTCCATGGGGCAGAACAACGGCACCACGAACCTGCTGGTCGGCATGTCTCGAGTCGACGCCTAAACGTATATGCAATTCCACGCTTTCATCAAACTTCGTACCGGGCAAGCTTTTGATAATATCGAAAGCTTCGTTCATTTCATAAAGCTTTGTTTTGTCAAAACTATTTAACGCCTGAATATATCTTTTACTTCTCTTCATATAACTTCACTCCTTTGTGGTATTATTCGGGAAACCCCTCCCACTGTTGAAAACAAGTTAGTCTTCTACAACAACGCCCATGCTGCGAGCCGTTCCGGCTATCATAGACATTGCCGCTTCAATACTAGCAGCATTCAAATCCGGCATCTTCTTTTCTGCAATTTCACGCAGTTGCGCTTTCGTGAGAGTTGCAACTTTGTTTGATTTCGGTTCGCCTGAACCTTTTTCCAATTAGCACGCTTGTTTAATTAATACAGCCGCCGGCGGAGTTTTCGTAATAAAAGTAAACGAACGATCCGCATATACCGTAATAACTACAGGTATAATGGTTCCCAAATCGCCACTTGTTCTTGCGTTAAACTCTTTGGTAAATTGCATGATGTTCACGCCATATTGTCCAAGAGCTGGTCCAACCGGTGGAGCCGGAGTCGCTTTCCCTCCGGGAATCTGGAGCTTAATGTAACCTAAGACTTTTTTAGCCATGAGTCCACCTCCCAAAAAAATTTTAATTACTTACTTTATATTAACAAATCAAAGGATTTGTCGATACCTACATTACAGAATTTGAACTTGGTTGTAGTCAAGTTCCACGGGAGTATCTCTTCCAAACATGGAAACCGATACTCTCACCTTCATTCGTTCCGGATTAATTTCCGTCACTACGCCGATAAAGTTTTCCAAAGGACCGGAAATAACTCTGACATTATCTCCTACTTCAAAGTTCAGAACCGTCTCTACGACTTCAACGCCCATATTGACCATCTCTTCTTCGCTCAGAGGAACGGGCTTCGAGCCGGGACCTACAAACCCGGTTACACCTCTGGTATTTCGTACTACATACCAGGATTCATCCGTCATTACCATTTTGACAAGCACATACCCCGGATAGATCTTTTTAAATGTAATCTTTGTTTTTCCATCCTTCACTTCCTGATGCTTTTCCATCGGAACAACGATATCGACAATGTAGTCCTGCATGTTTCTGTTTTCTACTATCTTTTCCAGGTTCGCTTTAACTTTATTCTCATACCCTGAATACGTATGAATCACGTACCATTTGGCTTCGTCGGCTAAACTCGATTTCTCTTCAGCCGAAAATACCGCCAGATCGTCCTTTTCTTCCGGTACGTTAATATTTTCTTCAGGTATATCATCAAAAAACATGTATTACGGGCCTCATTGTGTTTATCATCCGGGTATACACGACTTTAAATGCCATTACCGTAAAAGCGACCATGTTATGACTTTGCTGATCGCCGCATCAAAAATCCAAATGACAATCCCGATAACCAGGCATGCCGCAATAACCGTTATGGTATTTTTAACAAGCTTAGGCCATGATAGCCAAGTTACCTTTTTCAGTTCGCTTCGAATATCTTTAAAGAACTTCAGTATGGTATTTTTAACAATATCTTTAAAGAACTTCAGACTTGCTTTTTTTCTTGCGGCGCTTTTTTCACTTTTTTTGTTAACCTTATCAGCCATATAAAACAACTCCTATCCTGCATTTTTCCGAAATACCGGATACGATACTCTCCTTTAATGTCTTAACGGGTTTCTCTGTGAACGGTATGCTTACGGCAAAATTTGCAGTATTTTTTCAGTTCTATTCTATCCGGATGTTTCCTCTTATCTTTTTTTGTAATGTAATTTCTTTGTTTGCAGTCCGTGCAAGCTAAAATAATATTCTCTCTCATTAAAGTGACACCTCCGTACACACTATTATCTCTACACAAAAAAAAAGAGCTTCCGTGTGAGTAGCATCACTACACTACCACACGGAAAGGTATATGTCAATATTTTTTTTTGAAACCGTGAAATATTATTGCCAAAATCACTCCCAATCATCTTCGATATCTTCGGTTTCAACGGATGCCGGGTCAAAATTCAACAAGAGATCCACCAATTCGAATGCCAATTTGTAATTGCTAGGCTGATGGAATAACGCTAATGTCAAATCCGTACCCATTATGTTGGTGCCGGTAAAAAACTTCGACTCTTCCAACCGAATACCGAATAAATACTCTTCGCCCAAGTTGTTCTTTGCGTATACGAGATAATCGTCGTCTCGTTTTTCCGATTTTTCGGTTTGGCTTTGGGAGGTTTCTTCCTCTTTTCCGGCAGCCTGATTCAACGTACTGTCCAATTTTAAATTTCCCGATCTTGGCGTTGCATCGGATACGTGAATCCGGCCTTCCTCATCCTTTTCTACATCCAAGGGCATAAACATTCCCTGAGAAGCCAGATAAGTGAAGGTTTTTCCGTCGCATACGATAACGTCCAAATTCCCCGATGCGATTAATGACATCAGCTTCATGCGAGCATCCGCAACGAATTGGGCGTCCAATACGGTTTCGCTTTCCAGCATCAGTTGCTCCACGTTAGGCGCTTTTGCATTGGTCAAATGCTCGTACACATCGTCGTAAACTTCGTTGATGTCCCTTACGTATAAATCGCCGATAAAATGGAGGTTGACATCGTTGGGTACGGTTTGAATGGAATTGATAACAAGTACCACCAACGCAAACGTCGTCGCGATTAGGACCAGCACAGGAACTTTGTAGTGATACCAGAAGTTTTTAAACTTCCCGGCACCGCTTTTGGCATACTTCTCTTCTTCTTCGTCCACCACGTAATAACCCATTATACGGTTGTAGGCGTCATCAAGCTCATCGATTTTTTCTTGATTGCCTCGATATTTTTTCAGCAATACCGTATATGTTTTCTTTACGGTTTCTTCATCGGCGCCTTCTTCTATCCCCAGTATCTCATAAGACTTACGGAGCAACTCCTATTCTCGCTCTTGCTCCTGCCGATTAAGGCCTTTGCTCTTATTTTCCAGCATCCTATCACCCTCCTATCCTCTTTTATTATACTACATCCGCTTTACATGTCTTTTAACCTCATGGTGGGAAATAGTATGACATCGCGGATGGAATAGGAATCGGTCAAAAGCATAACCAAACGGTCGATACCGATCCCAAGTCCTCCGGTCGGCGGCAGGCCGTATTCCATGGCCAGCAAGTAATCCTTGTCCTCCATGTTGGCTTCCTCGTCACCGGCTTGTCGTTTTCTCATCTGGTCGTCAAAACGCTCTTTTTGATCAATGGGATCGTTCAGCTCGCTGTACGCATTGCCGTACTCTCTTCCGCATATAAAAATTTCAAATCGTTCCGTTAATCCCGGTCTTGAATATTTCTTTTTCGTTAAAGGAGAAATCTCAATGGGATAATCGTAGATGAAGGTAGGTTGTATCAAATGATGCTCTACCAGCTCTTCGAAGGCCAAAGCCAACGCTTCTCCCCAACCGATATTCCCTTCGGTTTCGATTCCTTTGTGCTTTAACGCCGCCTTAATCTCTTCGGGATCACTCAATTTGTCGAAGTCAATACCGCCGTATTCTTTCACCGCATCCAACATGGTCAATCTGCGCCAAGGCGGCGTCAAATCCACGGACACGCCTTGGTAGGTGATTTGGCATGTACCGAGAACCTTTTGGGCTACGGTGGATACCATATCTTCCGTCAATTTCATCATATCATGATAATCGGCGTAGGCTTGGTACAGCTCCATCATGGTGAATTCCGGATTGTGCTTTACCGATATCCCTTCGTTTCGGAACATTCTCCCGATTTCATAGACCCGTTCCATGCCGCCGATAATCAATCGTTTTAAATACAATTCGGGAGCGATACGCAGATACAAGTCCATATCCAAAGCATTATGATGGGTTATAAACGGTCTTGCCGCCGCTCCTCCCGGAATCGGGTTCAAAATGGGCGTTTCCACTTCCAAGAACTCTCTATCATCCAAAAATCTTCGGATTTCTTTAATTATTCTGCTGCGGGTAACAAAAATATTTTTCACTTCGGGGTTCACCAGCAAATCCAAATAACGCTGGCGATAACGTAAATCCGTATCCTTTAAACCGTGCCATTTTTCCGGTAAGGGCTGCAAGCTTTTCGACAGCATGACAATGTCGCTGACCTTAATGGAGATTTCACCCTTTTGGGTCTTGAACACTTCCCCTTTGACACCGACGATGTCGCCGATATCGTATTTTTTAAATTCCGCATACTTTTCTTCTCCCACATCGTTCATGCGGATATACAGCTGGATTTTGCCGTAGCGGTCGTGCAAATCGCAAAAGGAAACCTTCCCCATTCCTCTTTTCGACATCAGCCTTCCGGCGACGGATACCGTTTGTCCTTCTCTTGTTTCAAACTCTTCTATAATCTCGCTGCTTTTTGCCGTTACTTCATATTTGACTTGTTCAAAGGGGTCTTTTCCCGTCCTTTGCAATTCCAAAAGCTTTTCTCTTCGCACTCTTAGTATTTCATTTAAATCTTCTTGCTGAATGTTATTCTCTCGAATTTCGTTATTCTCGGTCATTCCATACTCCTCCGATAAACTTTTCCTATTTTATCATTATACCATCATCTTGGGACGTCTAAAAGGTTCGGTCAAAAAAAAAGAAGGCAAGCCTTCTTCTTTTTCAGGTTACTTGCCGATACCCAGAATCTTGAATTTGACAATTCCGCCGGGAGTCATGACTTCCACCGTTTCGCCCACCTTTTTGCCCATAAGCGCTTTTCCGACAGGCGATTCGTTGGATATACGATTCTTTGACGGATTAGCTTCGGTGGAACCGACGATCCTGTATTCCACTTCTTCGTCAAATTCCAAATCAAGGAGCTTGACGATGCTTCCAATGCTGACCGCATCGGTGGTAATGTCTTCATCAACGATTATTTGTGAGTATCTTAATGTATCTTCAATCTCCGCAATTTTTGCTTCGACCAAGGCTTGCTCGTTTTTAGCTTCGTCGTATTCGGAGTTTTCCGAAATATCTCCGAAAGACAGTGCATGTTTTATTCTCGCGGCTACCTCCCGGCGTTTTGTACTTTTCAGGTATTCCAATTCTTCTTCCAATTGACGCAACCCTTCAGGAGTTAGATATACTTCTTTTTTTAGCATGTTTATTTCACCCTTCTTTTAATCAATCAAATAAAAACCCGTTTACCGGGTTTCCTTCAAAACAACAGGCACATTCATTATAGAAACGCATGAGCAGTTTGTCAATATCTTTCCTAGTAATGCTTGTTGTTTCAGCCGGATTTTACCGGACCTCGAACCGGTTTCAATTTCTATATATATATTCACTTAATCGACAATTATACAGTCAATAAGACTTTATTTTACACTGTAATTCGGTGCTTCCTTTGTAATATAGACGTCATGAGGATGACTTTCCTTCAAACCGGCGGAAGTTATACGCATAAATCGGGTTTTCGTCTTCAATTCCCGGATGTTTCTTACACCGCAGTATCCCATGGAATGCTTTAAGCCTTCTTTCAATTGGAAAATTGTATCGCACAACGGTCCTCTGTAGGGAACTCGTCCTTCCACGCCTTCCGGAACCAATTTGTTTTGATCCTCTTGGAAATACCGATCTTTGCTGCCCTGCTGCATGGCGGCTTCCGATCCCATTCCACGGTAAACCTTAAATCTTCTGCCTTGGAAAATTTCCGATTCTCCGGGGCTTTCCTCGGTGCCGGCCAAAAGATTACCCAACATAACCACATCGGCTCCCGCAGCAATGGCTTTCGGAATATCTCCGGAATATTTAATACCGCCGTCCGCAATAATCGGGATACCGTATTTGGACGCTACTTGCGCCGCGTCATGTACGGCCGTTATTTGAGGAACACCGATTCCGGCTACCACACGGGTGGTGCAAATGGATCCCGGTCCGATACCCACTTTAATGGCGTCGGCTCCGGCTTCAATCAAATCCTTCGCCCCTTCTCCGGTGGCAATATTTCCTGCAATCACCTGCAAGTCGGGAAATTTTTGCTTGATTTTCTTCACCGTGTTTATAACGTTAACGTGATGGCCGTGAGCGCTGTCCACAACGATAACGTCTACCTTCGCGTTGACCAAGGCTTCCACCCTGACCAAAACGTCCGGAGTCGCCCCTACCGCCGCACCGGCTAAAAGCCTTCCGCTGCTGTCCTTTGCCGAGTTGGGGTACTGGATGGTCTTTTCTATATCCTTGATGGTAATCAAGCCCTTTAGGTTCCCTTCCTCGTCTACGATGGGCAGCTTTTCAATTCGGTGCTTTCTCATAATTTCTTTCGCCTGCTCCAACGTGGTGCCTTCCGCGCAGGTGATCAAATTGTCCTTCGTCATCACGTCTTTAATTTTTTGATTGTAATTGGTTTCAAAACGAATATCTCGGTTGGTAATAATACCTACCAATTTACCGTTTACCGTAATCGGTACACCGGAAATTCGATAGGTCTCCATCAATTTGACTGCATCGTACAAATAGTGATCCGGTGACAAATAAAAAGGATCCACAATGACACCGTGTTCCGATCTTTTAACCTTGTCCACTTCCTTCGCTTGCTCTTCGATGGATAAATTCTTATGAATGATTCCGATTCCGCCTTCTCTTGCAATGGCAATGGCCATACGAGATTCGGTAACGGTATCCATAGCAGCACTCATCATCGGTATATTCAATTTGATTTTCCGTGTCAAATACGTTGTAATATCCGCATCTTTCGGTAGAATTTCCGACCTTTGGGGGATCAACAAAACATCATCGAATGTTAAGCCTTCTTTTATAAATTTTTCATCCATTATTTTTGTCCTCCCGGTAAATTTTTCTGTAAGCCCGTCTGTTCAAAGGATGTAAGAGTTTCAAAAAGCTTCAATTTTTTATGTTTCGGGTCCTTACCGCTTTTAATTTAATAAAGTATTATATCCTAAGGTTTTTTATAAATCAATGATTTCATAGAATTTGTTTTATTCCAAAAAGGTATAAATTTTAAAATAAAAAAAACAGACCCTCCTAAAGGAAAGTCTGTTCATTCTATGGTAAAAATTACTGCAGCTTCATACGCTTTTTAATGCTTTGAAAAAATTCTACGATTTTAAAACGAATGGTCGGTTCCCCGGTAGAATCCAAAAAGACAACCTTCGCATTTTCATCCGATAAGGACTGTACAAACAATTCCATCCGATCTTTTTCAAAAATTCCTAAAGTCCCTTCCGAAAAGCACAATGGAGGATACAGCACGCACCACCAATTTTCGCCGCAGGATTGTCCGATCTCCACCCTTAAGGCCGAGTACTGACCGGAAGGCAGCACGAAATTCTCGTATTGCTTCATGGGAAAATAGTAAACACCGTAAGAAGCCCGGGTCATATATTCGTATCCGCAGTCATAAACCGTTTCTTGTGCAATTCGGTTTATTTCATCCAAATGGCTTTGTATAAATTCCTTCGCTTTACCTAAATCCTGCTCTTCCAGCGGATAACCTTCCGTATATTGCTTTAAGTAAGTTAAAATACTGTCTCGAACCTTCAATTTCAAAAATTGATCCTTAGGGTCGTTGCTGTTGGCAATGACATGAAGCCGAACTATGTTTTCCGAAAGGGCTTGAACCACATGCTTAGAATATATGTCTAAAGCCGTTACAAGTAAGCAGACCGTCAACAAAATAATGGCAAATACATAAACCGTTTTATTCATCCTATTTACCCCTGTTTCATGAATTTCTCAATGTGTATTCTTTCCAAAATCCGCCGGCATATTCACAAAACGGGAAATAGGTTTTTGCCTTTTTACGATAAAAAAGCCCTCGATGCTTTAATCGAAGGCTTTAAGGATCTATTAAAATTTACTTATTCATTAAGGAAGCTTTTATAAATCCGCTGAACAAGGGATGGGCCCGATTGGGTCGGGATCTGAATTCCGGATGGAATTGAACGCCCACAAACCAAGGATGGTCTTTCAATTCAATTACTTCCACCAATTTGCCGTTTGGAGATATACCGGATAAAATCATTCCGTTTGCTTGAAGCGGCTCCCGATAAGCGTTGTTCAGTTCGTAGCGGTGGCGATGTCTTTCATTGATCATATCCGTGCCATAGGCTTCATAAACCTTCGTGTCTTGCATCAATTTACAAGGATACAATCCCAAACGCATGGTGCCGCCTTTGTCCTCGATTTCCCTTTGTTCGTATAACAAATCGATTACCGGATGAGGAGTGTTTTTATTAAATTCGGAACTGTTGGCATCCTTAAAATTCAAAACGTTTCGAGCAAATTCCACTACCGCCATCTGCATGCCTAAGCAAATACCGAAATAGGGGATATTTCTCTCTCTTGCGTATTGAGCGGCAAGGACCTTTCCTTCCACTCCCCTTTCGCCGAAGCCTCCGGGTACCAAGATTCCGTTTACACCGGCCAATTTTTCCTCGATATTCTCCTTCGTGAGGAATTCCGAATTGACCCATTCAATTTTGACCTTGCAGTTATTGTCCAAACCGCCGTGGGCCAGAGCTTCGGATACGCTCAAATAGGCATCCGGCAGTTCCACGTATTTCCCTACAACGGCGATCTTTACCTTGTCCTTCAGGTTCTTCTGCTTGTCCACAAGCTCTTTCCATTCTTTTAAGTCCGGCTGTCTTTTTTCCAACCCTAGCTTTTCGCAGACAATATCCGTCAGTCCTTCTTCTTCCAACATAAGAGGAACTTCATAGATATGCTCGGCGTCAAGATTTTGAATAACCCATTTTCCGGGGATATTACAGAACAGACCGATTTTTTCTTTGATTTCTTTGCTTAAGGGATGAGCGGTGCGACAAACAATGACGTTAGGCTGAATACCGATGCTTCTTAATTCCTTTGTGCTGTGCTGGGTAGGCTTTGTTTTTAGCTCGCCGGAGTTAAACAAACCGGGCACCAAAGTGACATGAATGTACATAACATTTTCGCTGCCGATTTCGAAGTTCACCTGACGTATCGCTTCCAAGAAGGGCTGGCTTTCGATATCCCCTACGGTACCGCCGATTTCGGTGATTACCACATCCGTATGAGCCGAATCGCCCACTTTATAGATACGGTCCTTGATTTCGTTCGTAATATGGGGAATTACTTGAACCGTACCTCCTAAAAAGTCTCCTCTTCTTTCTTTATTTATAACGGACCAATATATTTTTCCGGTTGTTACATTGGAATTCTTATTCAGGTTTTCATCGATAAATCGCTCGTAATGACCTATATCCAAGTCGGTCTCGGCTCCGTCGTCCGTCACGAAAACTTCTCCGTGCTGGTACGGACTCATGGTGCCGGGATCCACGTTAATGTAAGGGTCGAACTTTTGTATGGTTACGCGGTATCCTCGGGCCTTTAACAACCTTCCCAAGGATGCGGCCGTTATACCCTTTCCTAATCCCGAAACTACTCCACCGGTTATGAATATATATTTTACTGACATAAATCCTCCAAATAACTCGATAAGCTCCATAAAAAGCATTTCACACAAAAATATTACGGATTGATTATATCATCCGCAATATTTTCGGCAACCATTATATAATTAATCGGATAAGATATCAATAGCTTTTCGCAATTGTTTGTCTGCATCTTGCTTCATTTTCGCTACATCCCGGTTTAAAGCCTTTTGTGTCTCGAAGTTCAAGCTTCCTGTCGCCGTCAGCCCATTATCTTTTTGGTATTGTTTGATGATCTCGGAAGCTCTTTCATCCAACGTGTCGCTGTTCAATTCCGTTTGGTATCCCGCCGCTTTCAAAATGTATTTGGCCAACAGGATTTCCGGCCCCTTGTCGCCCGGATTATACTCTTTCACCTCGTACAAAGTGCTTAAGGACTCAATATTGACATCGTTTTGGGTCAAAATGTTCAAAATAACCTTGTGAGGTCTTACGCCTACGTTGTTAATCCTTCTTCCCGCAGGTGTCAAATATTCTCCTACCGTTAACTTCAAATAGCCCATAATGTACCGTTCGGGAACAAAAATACCGTATTCGAACAAGTCGTAATAGCTGATCATCGGTATCTTGGTAGCATCGTAGCAAATTTTAAAGGCTTCATAATTGACAATGGGAATCAGCTGTTGAAAAACGGATTTCCCCCAAGTTTTTTCACCGATCACCGTGCCGCAGTAGGTATCTCTTATGGCTCCGGCCAAAAGCTCCGAGGAGCTTGCCGTATACTTGTTCACCAATACCACCAAATTATACGGATTTTCCGTCAAGTCGTTGGTATATACGATATCTTGAACGCGGTCCGATTCATAGTCCAACACGGATATAACACCGCCCGGCACGAAATGCTTCGCCACGTTGACGGCCGCTTGGACGCTTCCTCCTCCGTTGTTCCTCAAATCCAATATGATATTGTCAATTCCGGCTTTTTTTACTTCCTCCATAGCCCTGTCAAAAAATACATCGGCATCAAAGGAAAACGTAGAAATTTTTATGTACGCGATACGGTCGTCGATAAATTTCAACGTCACCGGATTGATGACAATATGCTTTCGAACCACATCAAAATACAAAATTTTGTCGCTGCCGCCTCTTTTCACTCCGATTCTTACCGTGGTTCCGCTTTTTCCTTTAATATAATTTACCGCAACGGTGGAAGTCATTCCGGTCAGGTCCTTATCGTCGGCGGATACGATAACGTCCCCTATCATCAAACCGGCTTCCCTTGCCGGAGAATCCTCTAAAAATTCTACAATCGTGATTCCTCCTGCAATATCCGATACCATAATGCCGATTCCTTCAACGGAGTTTTCCAACTGCTGAAAAAGAACCTCGGCTTCTTCCAAATCGTAATATTCCGTAAATTCGTCAAGGCTTTCAAACATGTTACGAATCATCTTCTCGTAAACCGCTTGGTTGTCCAGATCCCCTTTATACATATCGACGATCATGTCAAAAACCGACTGTATGTATTCTCCCCCGTCGGCTGCCGATACCGAGATAGGCGTGACAAGAATCGCCGCAATTACGACTATCGTCAAAACAGAAGATAAAAACTTTTTCATGATAAAATGCTCCCCCTCCGGTTTTCTTAAGTTCAACCTTTCAATTGTCAAACCCCACTTTTCCATTATACCGGTAAACTCAAGGAATTGAAATAAATAGATGTTAAAACATAATAAAAATACGACGCACCTTTACAAGCGGCATCCCCGTTACGTAAACATGCATCGTATTTTCGGGTTTTTCTCAAATTCAGTTTTTGGTTATTTCTCGAACGCTTAAATTAAAATCGTTTTCTACGTATTGGTTGTCATCGATACGAATGTGATAAGCCACCTTAATGGAGCCTCCCTCGTCACCGATATCCACCTTCATGTACTCCGTAAATACCTCCACGGTAAAAGCGCCTTCCCGGATATCGTAGTGGGAAAAATGGTTTAATCCTTGCTCGAAAACAAATTGTGAATTCACTTTCCCGCTTCTGGTAAGTGTGACCTTGTTTTGATTTACATGAAGCACCGTCTTCGTTCCCTCCATGCCGGTCACTATACTTTCATCGTATTCAACAAAATACTCCTGGCCTTTTTTTATGTATTTTCCTTCGGTAATAAGCTCCATATTTTCCCGAAGTGTACCTCCGGTTCCGCTTACCGATATGATCACGTCTTTTCTCAAAGTTAGAACCTCCGTCACGATTATGTGCCCTACATCAGGTAATACTCTACTTCTTTTTTAAAATGATGTCAATAGAATTAATTACCCAAATCAATACTCCGTTTTAAAGCTCTTTACATAATCGTACCTATTAAAACCGTATTCGATCAAACGTGTAATCAGTTCCTTCCCGTTGATCCCTTCTTTTTCCCAAAGCTTGGGATACATGCTGATGGAAGTGAAGCCGGGAATGGTGTTAATTTCATTGATACAGACCCTTTGCTCCTCCGTATTCACAAAAAAGTCGATTCGTGCAAATCCGCTGCAGTCCATGGCTTTGTATGCGGCAACGGCATAGTCCTTTACTTTTTGCTCTAAGCCCTTATCCAATCCGGAAGGAATAATAACCTTCGAGTCTTGGCTTATATACTTGGCATGGTAATCGTAAAACTCGTTACCGGCAATGATTTTTCCGGTCCCGGATACAAGGGGTTCTTCGTTCCCCATAACGGAGATTTCAATTTCCAAGCCTTTGATATATTCTTCCACCAATACTCGGCCGTCGTATTGCAGAGCCAATTGAAGGGCGGCGGACAGCTGCTCTTTGTCATAAACCTTCGAAACTCCGACGGAAGAGCCTGCATTGGCCGGCTTGACAAAACAAGGATATTCGATCGCTTCCTCGCATGCTCGGATGCATTCGTCGAGTTTTTCTTCAATATCCCTTTTCAATAAGGTTACGTATTTCCCTTGGGGTATCCCTACCGTTTCGAAGACCGCTTTGGCTATGCTTTTGTCCATGCAGCCGGATGAAGCCAAAACGCCGCATCCCACATAAGGAATGTCAAGAACCTGTAAGAAACCTTGAATGGTTCCGTCTTCCCCGTTTTTCCCGTGAAGAACGGGGAAAACGATATCAATATTCTTCAATTCCTTGATGAATTGCTCCGTTTTATACAAAGGCTGCGGACCTTGTTCCGCTTCCTTCACCCAAGACCCGTTTTCAATATTTTCCGTATTGCCTTCATACAAATACCATACTCCCTTTTTGGTAATTCCAAAAAGACGAACATCGTATTTTTCCCGATCAATGTTGCGAATTACAAAAACCGCTGAACGGCATGACACTTCGTGTTCGGTGGACATTCCACCGAAAAGAACGGCTACGTTTGCTTTTTTCATATAAATCCTTTCAATAACAATCGATGATTTCTCCGATATAGAATACGTGGTAATCCTTTTTCGGATAATGTCTTTTATCAATTTCTTTATTCAGAAAAGTCGGATCCATGGCCTGCCGGTACAGGATCTTGCACTCGTATTGGGTTTCGCATCCTTCCACCACAGGTGCATTCACCGATCTTCCTTCTCCCTTTTTCAATCTCGCCAATTCGAATTTATCTCGGTCGCGGCCGGATACCGTACCGCAAATTTGCAAAGCCTCCTTCATCTCGTCAGCCTTCGGTACGCCCACAATAAAAACGTCGGAATTCGACAAAAGCTCGTGGGTATATCGGGTAGGCCGTACCACCACGTTTAAAACGGGTTTTCCCCACATGACGCCGATGAACCCCCAGCCGATGGTCATTACGTTGTCCCTTTCTTTATCTCTTGTACACAAAAACATTCCTTTCGGCATTTGCAGATTGAAACGATCGGATAATTCGCCTAAATCTTTTAATTTCACCTCAATCACCGCTTTCCCAAATGATTTTGTCAGCTCATATTATATACCATTCGGCAGGGGAATGAATCATTTTTGCCGGTTGATTTTTCTATGCTCCGCCGTCCAAAACCAAGCTTACGGATCGGGGAAACGGATTGTCAAACTTGAAATGCCCGGCATATTCTTCCCGAAGCTCTCCGTTGATCTTAAATACTACGGATTGAATATCCTTCAATTCGGTGAGGGAGTTTACAATGGAATAGATGGTCAGCGCCTCTAATGTTTTTCCGCCTGGATGATTTTCCACAAAAGCATCGTTTAAGTTCACAATGGCCTTATCTCCGTCGATTTCCACCGTGTCCAGCAAAGCACTGTCTTCCGGTATGACGGCTTTTAAATCCGAATCGGAAGGACCAAGCAGCAATTGGTTCACAATAGCCGTAGCAAGGCTTGCGGTGCTTTTGGCCGCTTCTTCAATGGGAATGTACCGAACCTCCGTGGCAAGTCCCGTCAAATCCTCGTTACCGAAATACAGATAAACGGGAACTCTCTGAGGCTTTAAGGTTTCATTGGATACGGCGGATATCCCGCTGACAGGAGCCGTTTCTTCCCCCCCTAGAGTAAAAACAAGTACGGCCGTCACCGCGCAAGCGACAATCAGCAATCCGGCCAGATAGTATTTCAGATTTTTTCTTAAGTTCAACCGGGCCAACCGATTTTTTAACATTTTTATCATCCTGCCTTTCTACCGATAATATTGGAATCATGTCAAAGACTATCTAATTATTATGCCTTCCCCTTCCCTATTATTCTTTTAAAAAAGGACAGGAATTTATAAAATTTACGGCAGGATGAAAAAATCTAAAAAATCAAGCTGCGGACTCCCCTTCCTCCGGCTTATCGATGTAGTAGGAGAACTGCGCATTTTGGTATTTTGTCAGCCATTCCTCATAAGTCATATCTTTTTTCAAGTTCGCATAGATGGCTTCCCAAACCCTTCGATCCGAACAGTTGTAATCCCAAGAACAAACCCCCGCCAAGTTATACTTAAGCACCAAGGAGGTCTTGTAGTTTAAAGAGTTCTCGTCTTCGATCCACATTCTGTACAAGGAATCCCCTTCTCGGTATTCCAAATAGAATTGCTTGCTCACGTCGTCCCAAGTGATGGATGCGCCTTCGCTGGCTTTTGCAATGTTCCGCATACCTTGGATGGAAGGTGTTTTTGCGGTTTTGACCGAAACCTTGCCGTCGGTTGTTACGGTTTCCTCCCAAAGCCTTGAATAAAACGGTATGCCTAAAAGCAGCTTTTCATTGGGCACCATTTCCAAGGTCCTTCTCAGGCGGTTTTCCACCCATACGTATTGGGCTACGGAGCCTGCAACCGGGCTGCCGTGCCAGTGCTGGTCGTAAGTCATCAGCATGACGTAATCCATAATTTCGCCTAAGGCTTGGTGATCATAACACAAGGAATAGGTATCGCTTCCGTCCGGTACGCCTACGTCGATGGATACCGTCAGTCCCTGTTCTTTTAACAAAGGCACCGCTTCTCGCATTAATTGGGTCAGCATATCCTTGTCTTGCTTTAACACGTTTTCAAAATCAAAATTAATCCCGTCCACTTCGTATAAAGAAGCAAAAACAAGAAGCTGCCGAATCAGGTTTTCCCGCGCTTCCGTGCTGTTTAAAAGCCGGCTTGTTTCTTGGGCGTCGGAAAAATTGTTTACCACCATGGCCCACACCTTGTATCCCTGTTCATGGGCCCATCTTGTGTAATTCAGGTCGGCTATGTTTTTTAAGTTTCCGTGTTCGTCGATCACCTCGAACCATCGAGGAGACAAAACGTCCAATCCGTCAATTTTTTCTACTCCGGTCATGTCGGGTGTGCCGGAATACATGCTGTGCCAGGACAAGCTGATTTTCCCGGTTTCCGGTTTCCAAGAAAAATCCCGAGGAGGCACGTAAGGTATATGGATCACGGTTACCCAACTGACACCCACGTCATCCTTTTGAACATACCCTACGGTCCCGTTGTCCAGCCGTACTTTGTACCAATCCTTGTATTCTTCAAAAACCCTCATGGTATCGCCGAAGCTCAATACGGCCAGCACTTCTCTTTTAATAGACCGGCCGTTTCTTAAATAGGCTTTTTCGGTGATCACGCGAGCTTCTTGGACCATCCGGTTCAAATAGTCAATGATAACAATATCGCTTTCACGGACATAGCGGATTTCGATGCTGTAAAATTCTTTTAAAAACTCGATGGGTACGTATACCTTGTTATTGATCTCCGTAACCGGTATATACAATTTCACCGGAATGTTGTTGATATAGGCTTGGAGCTTTTCCGTTTCCATTCGTATGACTTTGTCTTTCGTGGTCACGGTGAGTTTTTTCTCTTTGGCATCCCACAGGATATTTTTATCGATATAGGTGCGAACGGCTTCCACGGGCAACAGAATGCGGTCTTGGTAGAATAGCGGATTCATGGATTTCGGCGCTTTTTCCGCTCCTACCATTAAGATGGTTTCGGTATGATCAAAAGGATCGATCATGCTCGTGACCGGCACATATCGATCCACATACGCTTGGTATACGGTTTTAACCGCAAGATAAGACCCTCCTGCAATAAAAACGAGAAGAAGAATTAAAACAAGTGCTTTTTTCACAACATGACCCCACTGTATATCCGTTATTAATTAATAAAACAATACTTAAGATATGAAAACGTTTCTCGGAGCTTTTTTTCGGAAATCCTGCAGCATTCTTTCGTTCGGTTCAAAGAAAAGAATGGTTCTTTCTCCTTTGTAAGGAGCAACCAAAAAGTATACGTCCTCGGATTCCATATGGGAAACCGCTTCGATCTTTTTTTGTATGGACTTGTATTCACCCGTGTACTTTTCGCTCTTTAGCTTGGCCAAAATCTCCAAGTCCTTGCCTTCAATGGATAAAAGTCTTATTCTCTTTCTCTTGGCGATAATTTTATCCACGTCCAAGTCGCCGTTTGTTACCGAATACTCGTATTCGACATGCCTTGCGGATATGAGATAAAACAGCCCGTATCCGATTCCGATTACCAAAAGCGGCGTCAGCATGCCCAAATTTAAAAACACCGTTAAAAATATCAAGAAAAACGCCGCTACTATCAGGCCGACGACAATTAAAAGATCTTGCATATCATAACGTTTTTTCACAATTTTCTCATTGAAAATATCCATATATAATTAATCCCCCGAATCATTTGAATCTGGAAGAATCGAAAAGACATTCGCTTCTTGCGATTATTAATCATTATACATGATTTGAGAAAGGTTGTCCGGTAAAAATATATCCTTCATCTGTCAAGGCCGTAAGTAAAGCTTTTCTACCGTTTCCTTGTCCACAACTCCGATTTCTTCAAAGGTTGCGTTCGAAGCGGCGCAAGCCGTGGCAAAGCGCAGCATGTCGAAAGGCTTGTACCCTCTTTGTAGTCCGACGGCCAAGCCTGCCGTCATGGCGTCGCCGCAGCCGATGGTATTGACCGCGTTCACGGAAAAAGCCTTCATAAAATGGATTTGATCTTCAAAGGACAAAAACGCTCCTTCCGATCCCATGGAAACGCATACATACGAAATGCCTTTTTCCCGAAGACGTCCGCAATATTCCGCCATTTGTTCCTTGCCGGGCTTTTCATTTCCCATTAATGCACCCATTTCCCGAACATTGGGCTTGATCGCCGTCGGACCTGCTTCGATCCCCTTTTCGAGAGGTTGTCCGGATGCATCCAAAACGGTGTATTTTCCAAGATCCTTCGCAAAAAGTATGAGCGTTTTGTAAATATCCGGATCAACGCCCTTCGGAAGGCTTCCGCTTAACACAACCACCGAAGCCTCCTCCACGGCTTTTTTTGCCGTCTCGAAAAATTCATCGATTTTTTGAGGCGGTATCAAAGGCCCCGGTTCGGTAATTTCCGTTTCTTTCCCGGTTTTCAAATCCATAATGTTGACGGTGGTTCTGGTTTCTTGGTTTTCCAGCCAAACCGGTTTCGTCCGGACACCGCGGCCGTCCAATTCGGATATAATGTATCGGCCGGCGGCTCCTGCGAAAAAGCCGGTAAGACAAACCGGCTCCTCCAAAGCGGCAACAACCTTCGCTACATTGACCCCTTTTCCTCCGGCGGAAACAAGAATCTTTTGCCCGCGGTTTAACGTCCCGGTTTTCAATTCCTGCACATACACGATGCGGTCCAAACAAGGATTCAAGGATACGGCTAATATCACGATATCATCTCCACGGATTCCATATTTTTTAGCTTCTCGCCACTTGGATCATAATGGCACATTCGATTCGTTTTTTCTGCAAGGTGCAGGCAATCTTATCCGGCTTGAAAATATCGCCGTTGGTATAATAGGCGTTGGCATGACAGCCTCCGGAGCAAAAATATTTCGCCCAGCACCCTTTACAGTCTTCTTTTCCGAATACATGGGCGGAGGCAAACTTAAGCTGCATCTGCCTGTCGGTAATTCCGGTTTCCAAGTCTCCGATGGCAAATTCCTCTTGCCCTACGAACTGATGGCAAGGATAGATTTTCCCGTCGGGAGCAACGGCTACATATTCGGTTCCGGATCCGCTAGCGGTAATTCTTTTGGAAAGACAAGGTCCGTCGTAAATATCGATATTAAAATGATAGAACCGGTAATCCGTATCATCTTTTGCGTACTCAATCGCAAATTTTTCGTATTCTCTTAAAATATCATCCAAATCTTCTTCTTTAATATGGAAGGATTCCCCCTTCCCGGTCACGGGCTCGATGGAAATTTCACGAAAACCCAAAGAACGGATATGGCGTACATCCTCGGAAAAGTCCTTGTTCAAAGACGTAAAGGTACCTCGTATGAAATACGGTTTGCCTTTGCGATTATCCGTAATCTTTTTGGCGTTTTTCACGATTTGCTCGTAAGTCCCTTTTCCGGCTGCGTTCTTTCGCATCCGGTCGTTCACGCTCTTTCGGCCGTCCAAGCTGATTACGATATTTCCCATATGCTCGTTCAAAAATTCCGCTTGCTCTTCCGTAACGTGGACGGCATTGGTGGTCATGGTGAAGAAGAATTTTTTCCCGAATTTTTCTTCCAAGCTTTTTCCGTATTCTACCGCCGCTTTCACAACGTCAAAATTCATTAAAGGCTCTCCGCCGAAGAAATCCACCTCGATGTTTTTCCGCCTCCCGGAGTGCTCGACCAAATAATCCAACGCCTTTAAGGCGATTTCCTTGGACATTAACGATCGGCCGGTTTTGTAATCTCCCTTCGAGGCAAAGCAATATTCGCAGCGGAGATTGCAGTCATGAGCTACATGAAGACATATGGCTTTAAGCCCTTTGTAAAGGCTTAATTCCGGGTCCAAAGCAATTTGGGGGTCCTCCGAATACAACACCCCTTCATCGTAAAGCTCTTTAATCTCCTGCCAGACGTCGGTCAAGCGATCTTCCGTATTCCTTCCTTTGAAAAGACTCAGTACCTGCTCCTTTGTCGGCATCGTATCAAAGGCATTTAATATTTCATAAGTTATATCATCGGTTACATGAATACTGCCGGAGTTGACATCCAGCACGATATTGTAACCGTTCATTTTATAGGTATGTATCATTTTCCTTCTCCAAAACATTTATTGTCTGTCCATTATACATGACTTTGCCTTGCAGGTAAAGTATCGGAAAATCATGCCGGAAAACGGTATAAAAAAAGAAACACAATCTTTTAAAAAAGATCATGTTTCCTTGTAGGATCTAAGCCAAACTAATTTTATCAATAGTTATTTTATCAATAGTTTTTTCTTGCGTATTCGTCGGCCTTGTCAATCATAGCCTGGTGCTGTTGGTCTACGCGATTGGTGCTATGGGTTTTGCTCATATAGAAGTGAACGTCGAAAACGCCGTGCATGTTATTTCCTTTTACCGCGTCCAAGTTATCCCCGTATCCGTAGCCGCCGCTTCGATCATAGACCTTGACGGCGGAAGGCTTGTCATCCCGCCCCGCATGAGGCATTCCCGCCATGGAAGCCGCAATATAGGTATCGCCTACGATAAGGATAATGGCTCTTCTTTCCCAACTGAAGCTGCCGCCAAACACGCTTTTCATAATGGCGGTATCTTGAGCCGTTAACGTTTCGGTATCGGCATGATTGTAACCGAAGGTTCTTTTGACCTGAAACGTTTTACCGGTGTCGATATCCAAAACGGTAGCAACCGTTCCGATTTTGAAAATGTTTTGCGCTTGACTCCAAGGAATCTTAAAAGTATTGTTGGACGGAGAAGAATAGCTTGCAGCCAAAGCACTTTGGCCGGTTACGGTCGTGACTTTTCCGGCGATAATGTCTTGAATCAACGAGTAGGTTTCCGCACCTACCACACCGTCGCTCACTTTACCGTACTTGTATTGAAGATTCTTCACCGCTTGCTCCGTATAGGAACCGAAATAGCCCGTACACGTACCGGAAAAATAGCCGATTAACTTCAAATTTTCTTGTAAGGCTTTTACTTCCGCTCCGGACATTCCTTTTTTCAAAACGACGTTCCGATATGTTTGTGCCGTAAGAGCTCTTTTGATTGTTTCCGCCGTTTTTGACCCTACCACACCGTCACTGTACAAATTATATGCTCTTTGGAAAGCCTTTACGGCATTTTCGGTTGCTTCTCCGAAATACCCGGTTGCATTACCGCTAAAATACCCTAACGCTTTCAAGTCCTCCTGCAATTGAGAAACATCATCGCCGGATAAGCCTTCCTTTAGGGTTCGGCTATAGGATTCATTTCGCTCCAGCAATGAACGGATTAAAGACAACGTCTGAGACCCTGCGATTCCGTCTTGTATGTACCCGTTACTACCTTGCAGTTTTTTCACCGCTTGTTCTGTCACATCACCATAATATCCCGTGCACTCCTCTTGGAAATACCCCAATTTCTTTAAATCTCTCTGGAGCTGCACTACTTGTTCCCCACTCATTCCTTTTTGCAGGAGAGTCGATGCTGATACTTTGGAACCGATCGGCACTGTCAGAAGCACCAAGGATAAAATACAGGCCGCGGCTCCTTTCGCTTTTAGCATTCGCGACAACCCCCTTGTATATAATTGTTGTCCATATTATAGCACAATAGGATAACCTGCGAAAGTTTCTAGGGGGGTGAAAAATTTTCCATGCAGATTCTTAATCGTTTTGAAATATGTCTGTAATATTTTATCCGAATTTTTCCGGATCCGAAAAATATGTAAGGCAAAAGCGCTAAATGCTTTTGCCTTGCTGTTTTTGAAGGGTTTTAAATCTCCTGAAAACCGGTTTACGTTAATTACCGATAAATTGCTGAACAAACACTTTTCCGTACCGGTCGCTCTTGCATATGCCGATGCCGATATACTTGTAATCCGGATTCAATATATTGCTTTTGTTACCTTCCTTCTTCATCCATGCCTTGAATGCGCCTTCCACCGTTTTGTTTCCGGCAATGTTTTCACCGGCGGAACGAAACTCCAGTTTATGTTCCTTCATCATATCAAAAGGTGAACCGTATTTCGGAGACTGATGAGAAAAGTAGTTGTTTTCCACCATGTCATTGGCTTTCAATCTTGCCGTTTCCATCAACGTTTCATGAACTTCCAAAGGAGGCAGCTTCGCTTTTGCTCTTTCGGCGTTGACCAAATCGAGCATGGCCTGTTCGTCCTTGCTCAGCTTGAGTTTCTTTAACACCGGCTCGTCGTCTTCCGTGTTACCGTCATCGCCCCCGGATTTTTCGGAATCGTTCTTGCTTGCCGGAACTTCCGCACTTACTTCCTCTTCCAGCATGACGTAGTTGCTGTTTACCGTTCCTAAGCAACCGGTATTTTCGTCATAAACCGCATACCATTCGCCTATTTGTGCCAAAACCCACACCCTGTCTCCGGCTTTCAATACCTGCAGCACTTCGTAATCGGTAGAGGGTCCTTGGCGTACATTTAAATAATCGGCAACTACGACTCCTACGGATGAAGTCATTCCCCTGAACACGGGTAAATCAACTTCTTGATCCGCATTTTGTGCCATTGCCGGTAAACCCGTTAAGGTCACTGCAATGCTTAGAAGCAGCAGTAATAAGAAAAGAACTTTTTTGTTCATACCATCCCTCCGTTATACAAATTTGGTACAAATTGTTCGTCCAAATATAGTATTGACAATATATAGAATATTATTAGCTAAAATTTGAAATTTTTTCACACGGAGGGATTTTTCAAATATTTTTATTCTCCCTTAACGAAGGCGATCGCGGATTCGATGGCTTCTTCCGTCGTAAGCTCGGTAAATCCGTCTTCCTTCCTCAGCTTATACTCCACTCGACCTTCCTTCGCTTTTTTACCTACGGTTATTCGAACGGGGAATCCGATCAGGTCCGCATCCTTGAACTTGACTCCCGGTCTTTCGCTGCGGTCGTCCCAAAGAACCTCCACGCCTTTTTCCGTAAGCTCGTTATAAATTTTTTCCGACAGAGCTTTTTGTTCTTCGTCCTCCATGCTTACCGTCACAATCACGACATGGTAGGGAGCTATGGATACCGGCCAAATAATGCCGTATTCGTCGTGGTTTTGCTCGATAACGGAAGCCATGGTACGGCCTACGCCGATTCCGTAGCAGCCCATGATCATCGGCTTTTCTTTTCCGTTTTCATCTAAAAAGGTGCAATGCAAGGCTTCGGAGTATTTGGTTCCTAACTTGAAGATATGTCCTACTTCAATGCCTCGCGCCACACTGATTTTGGCTCCGCAGACGGGGCAAGGATCTCCTTCCGTAATCGTTCGCAAATCGACAATTTCCTTCGTCTCGAAATCGCGGCCGAAATTCACGTTTTTGTAATGGTACCCGGTATCGTTCGCCCCGGTAATAAAGTTTTTCATGTAGGGGATTTCCAAATCCACGATCAATCTTGTTTTTAATCCTACGGGACCTGCAAAACCCACTTGGGCTTTGGTTTCTTTTTGTACCGTCTCTTCGTCGGCCAATGCCAGCTCGTTGCATTTCAGATAATTCTTAAGCTTCGTTTCATTTACGTCCCGATCTCCTCGAACCATAACGGCTACCGTTTGGTCGTCGGCTTTATACAAAAGAGTTTTTCCGAATCGAGAGGGCGTACAGCCGAAAAAGCCTACCAAATCCTCAATGGTTTTTACGTCGGGCGTAGCCACCTTTTCCATGGGGGCAAAAGGCGAATTGTCTTCTTCGGGAACCGGCTTGCATTCGTCCTTTTCATCGTAGGCCGCATAACCGCAGGCCTCGCAAAAAGCCAATACCGATTCGCCGATTTCGGATTTCACCGTAAATTCTTCGGAGCCGGAGCCTCCCATGGCGCCACTGTCGGCTTGCACCACGGTGTAATCCAGGTTTAACCGGTCAAATATTCTGCAATATGCGTCCCGCATAGCCTGATAGGATTGATCCAACCCTTTTTCGTCACGGTCGAAGCTGTAAGCGTCTTTCATAACGAATTCTCGGCAGCGCATAACGCCAAAGCGAGGACGGATTTCATCTCGGAACTTCGTTTGGATCTGGTAAAGAGTGATGGGAAGAGATTTGTAGGATTTAATTTCGTTACGTACGGTCGTGGTAAACACTTCTTCGTGGGTCGGCCCTAAGCAAAAGTCGCGGCCGCCGCGATCCTTCAATCGGAACATTTCGGGACCGAACACTTCCCATCTGCCGGATTCCATATATGCTTCGGCAGGCAACAGAGCGGACATGATCAATTCCTGCGCTCCGCTTCGGTCCATTTCTTCACGAATAATATTTTCAACTTTTTTTAAAGCCCTTAAGCCCAAAGGCAAATACGAATAAATGCCGGATGCCAATTTCCTCATCAGCCCTGCTCTTAACATCAGCCGGTGGCTGGCGATTTCCGCTTCGGCAGGCACTTGCCGTAAAGTGGGCATGAACAGCCTTGATGCTTTCATGATTACCTCCTGGTTTTTCATATATAAATAAAGCCCCTTGTATTAAAATTTATACAAGGGGCGAATTAGCCGCGGTACCACCCTTCTTGAAACACGTAAAAATACGTGTTTCCACTCCTTCGCATTATCGCTGCGTAAACGTCGGTTATTTCATAAACCGCTTCTCAGGGGTGGGAAGACGTATAACTCGTAAGAAAAACTCTCACCTTGCTTTTTCTCGCTGTATTACGGTACTTATACTCTATTCCCCGTCATCGAATGAACAATATCAATTTTTATCAATATATACGAATCATAAAATATTGTCAAATATATTCCCGCTTATTCCTCAAAAAATCGGAGTTTATGCTATAATGGCGAAAAAGGAGATGAAAAAAACATGATCAAAGTGGGAATCGGTCAAGACAGCCACCGTTTCGAAGAAAAGCCGTCGGGAAAACCCTTGGTGTTAGGAGGCCTTATCATACCCCGGCATAAGGCTTTAGACGGAAACAGCGACGCCGACGTGGTTTTGCATGCCTTAACCAATGCCATTTCTTCGGTGACCGGCGTAAATATACTAGGGAAAATCGCAGACGATATGTGCAAATCCGGTATTACGGACAGCAAGGCTTACGTTAAGGAAGCTTTAAAATACATGAACCGTATGACCGTCTCCCATGTGGCCATCTCCATTGAATGCAAAACTCCGAAGCTTTTCGACCATATTCCTTTGATGAAAAAATCCGTAGCGGACCTTTTGTCCATATCTCCCGATTCCGTAGGAATTACCGCAACATCGGGAGAAGGCCTTACGGCATTCGGGCAGGGCTTGGGGATTCAAGCCTTTTGCATCCTGACCGTATTGTGTACTCCCGAATCCGTATAAAAAATCATAAATCTTCGGATAAGATGACTTCCAATAATCTTTCGGCAATCGTAAAATCCTCCGGGGTGGTGATTTTAATATTGTCGTGGGATCCTAAAACAACGGCTACCTTGTATCCCGCCATTTCGGCAAGGGTAGCGTCATCGCTTCCCTGAAGGTTTTTGGCAAAGGCTTGCTCGTATGAATCCAAAATGATTTCTCTTCGAAACACTTGGGGCGTTTGCATCGCAATCAATTCTTCCCGGTTCAAGGTTTCCGTAATGAATCCGTTTTGATCCGTTCTTTTTACGGTATCCTTCACCTTGACGCCCAAGCAAGCGCTTCCTACGGACAAGGCTTTATCGAATACTTTGTAGATGTCGGCGATGCGGACCAAGGGGCGTGCACCGTCATGGACCGCAACAAGGGTGGTTTCGGGATCCGTTTTTAAAAGTCCGTTATACACCGATTCCTGCCTTGTGGCACCGCCGTAAGCAAAAGTAATTTTATCATTGTATTTTTTAATTTTTTCATTTTCCAAAACCAAGCGGTTGAAATAAAAAAGGTCGTCTTGGGAAATGGAAACGATGACTTGCTTGGTTTGCGGCAATTGCAAAAAGGGAAGTATGGAATGAACAAGAACAGGCTGTCCCTTCAAGCCGGCATACACTTTATTCATCTTCAAGCCGGCTCGCGTTCCTCTGCCCGCAGCCACAATAACCGCACTGACGGAAAAATCCCTATTCATCATTCTAACTGCCTTTAACTCTCGAGAATATCATTCGACCGGCGTTGGTTTGAAGCACTTTGGTAACCACCACGTCTACGCTGCTGCCGATAAACTTAATACCGTTTTCAACAACCACCATGGTTCCGTCTTCCAAAAAGCCGACGCCTTGTTTTTCTTCCTTGCCGGACTTGATGAC
Organism: Clostridiaceae bacterium; assembly: GCA_012744235.1. Lineage (GTDB taxonomy): Bacteria > Bacillota > Clostridia > JAAYHZ01 > JAAYHZ01 > JAAYHZ01. The sequence goes on along the minus strand of JAAYHZ010000071.1, from coordinate 6,645 downwards.
CTGGATGCTCATTTCGTCTCCCGGCAAAGCGATGGGTTTTAGAGCGTTGCACAATTCGTTTATGTTCAAAACCTGAACACCTTTAAACGATGCGATTTTATTCAAGTTGTAATCAAGGGTCAAAACTTGGGCATTGATCTCGGAAGCGTACCTTAAAAGGGCGCTGTCCACTTCCTCGTCCTTGTCCATATAGACCGTAGGTGTGTCCAGATAAATATTGCTGTCTTCCTGCATCGAGTTTAAAATATCCAATCCTCTTCTTCCTTTGCTTCGCGTCAAATCGTCTTTCGAATCCGCTATATGCCTTAACTCGTTCAATACAAAGGAGGGAACCACCAGTCTTCCTTCGATAAAGCCGCATTTGACCAAATCGCCGATGCGGCCGTCGATAATGACGCTGGTATCGATGACCTTGGGTCTGATTTCCGACTGGTTTCTTTTTTTGAAGGATTCAATAAAGTTTTCGCTCTTTTTGGTAATGGAAACCGCCATTCCCAGAACACCGAAAAAGATATTGAGCAATACGGCAATCGGCATGCCGACCACCGGGATTCTGTAAATGGGTATGGATATTAAATTGGCAATGATTAATCCGGCTATTAATCCGAGTGCCGTAATAGACACTTCGTAAATGGTCATTTTATGCAGAATTTTTTCTGCTTGCGAATACAGATTGTCGATTAATTGAACCAGATTGGATCCGAATATGAAAAAAACCATTGCGGTTATGATGCCGGCCAATACATACAGTGCGATTTGAACGGTGCCTAACGCTTCAAAGTCCACGGATTTGACAAAGAACCTAACTAACGAAACGCCGGTAAAAGCACCGATCAGTGCAAATAAATATTTAATGATTCGGTCGAGCATGATGTATCTCCCTGTATCTTTTTTCTTTTCATACTTTAGCCTTTTGCTTCGTCGCACAGCTTATGCTGAATCCTGTTTTCCAGCTATTCCATGTTAAAGCCTGCGGCTATCATCATTTCGCTGTACAATATCTTTTTTGCACTGTTTAACATCTTCCGTTCCCCGGTAGACAATCCTTTTTCCTTTTCACGCACCATTAATGTGTTTACCACATCCGCCACTTCTTCGATGTCTCCGGTCTTCAACCGGTCCATGTTTTCACGGTACCTTTTGTTCCAGTTGGTATTGTCGTCAACCTTTTTAGGCGAGAAGAAATCAATCACTTGATATGCGCGATTTTTAGAAATAATACTCCGAATACCGATTTCATCCGAATTGGAAATAGGAATCATGACCTTCATGTCTCCGAAGGGCATCTTTAAAACATAGTATTCCTTTACTTCCCCTAATATCTCTTTCTTTTCGATTTTCTCAATTTCACCCGCTCCGTGGAGAGGGTATACGATCTTGTCTCCAATTTCAAACATATTATCCTCCCGCAGTAATATATTTAATCCTATCCATACATCATTTACTGCCGGATTACCATTAAACATTCTTATTATACCTTAATCATGGCAAAATGTCAAAATGCCACAAAATCGTACACCCGAAGCTCTATTATTCTTCCGCCTTTTCCAAAGTTACCGTCTCGCTCTTTGCTTTGGAAGGGAACGTAAAGGTATACCACTTGACAACGTATTGTTTATCACCGATCAAGCCGATCAGCGCTTGGTCCTTCCAATTGTTGAAGACGTGGATACCGTCACAGCCTGCCTTGTACAGCTCATAGGCTCGTTCCAAGTATTGATCCAAGGTTACATAGCTGTGTCCCAAGTCCACTTGAACGCCTTTTTTGATTAAATCTTCCTCCTGCTTGGTCATATCGTGACCGCCCAAATAGTGGTTAATTCCCCCGTACAACAAAACGTCGCTGCCTTTTACCAGTTCTACGAAGGGCGTAATGTCGTAAAAGTTCTCATACCCGACGGTAGAAGGAATCAAAATATCGATGTATCCTTCTTGGATCCAGGTTTTTAAATCGAATCCGTATTCTTTCCAGCCGGTTTCGGGAATACGAACGGATATTTCTTTGTCCGGCAGCTTCTCTCTTAAAGTCCTCAGAAATTCATTGTAAACGGAGGCTTTACAAGCAATCCATTCTTCTTTTTGGGCCTCGTTCATTTCTTTTCTCGGGTCAAATCCGTATTCTTCGATGAAGGGGTCTACCAATTCGTCTTCGTAGCCTAAGCAGTCCGGATAACGGTTAAAGTCCAAATTCACACCGTCCACCCCTTCGAAGGATGCCGCTTCGACTAAAATATCGATTATGAGATTGCGGATCGTTTCCGAAGCGTAGCTGATGTTTTTCGTATACTCTCCGTATGCATTCTTGATCCGATAATCGGCGTATTGATCGTAAACATTGCCGTTCAGCCAAGGATAAGCATTCGGATCGTAAAAGGCGTTCATACGTAAGGAAGCGAAGGTTTTAATGCCGTATTCGTCGGCTCTTTTCGCAACCTCTTGGACGGGAATGATGTCTCTATTTGAAAAATACGTAATTTGATTTACTCCCGTTTTGTCTATATCCCGCATCAGATGGTCTTTTGCATATTCGCTGATGCTTTCGAAGGGTTTTCCCACAATACTGCTGTTGTGATTCAATGCGAAGGTGGTGCCCAAGCAAAATTCAAATATCCCCACATCCTTATCTTTATAAATATCCACGGCTCTTTGAAGAAGAGACGATAAATCCGGATAATAGCCGGAGCAAAAATCCGAATACCCGTCGTTGTTAAAAATGGCCCGCTTTACCCCGTCGGAGGAGGAGTTATAGACCGAAACTTCTTCATCGCTTAAGCCTATGAATTTAATATAGGCAATACGAGCTTTTTTCGGACTTGCCGCCTTTAGCTTTAATTTTTGTCCCGTAAAATTCGCCGCTCCTAAGAAGACTTCCTTTAAGATGCCGTCTCCCGTTTCGTATTTGGGCAAGAAGATGGTTTTTTCCACTTCGATTTCCCGATAGCCTTCTCCAAGATCCGCCGCAACGGCTTGGGTTCCGTTAAAATATCCCATCACAATGCCGAACCAGCCTACCGCATCTACCGGGATTTCAATCTCTTCGGAGGAGGCCACGCTGTCAAGGAAGTAATACTCCTCTTCATTGCCGTTGTATTTGTATTTATATAGCTTCCAATTCTTTTCTTTGTAACCTTCGATAAACTCCATTTGGTCAAACAAATAGGTTTTTCCGGGAACCGACGCGATTTTTCCGCCCTTCGGTACCGATTCCGTGCTTGCGGGAATATAGATTTTTCTGTTGAATTCGTGAATAATGGTATTGTCACGTATTAAGAAAGCCTTTAAATCATAGATCCCGGTTTGGTTGTTGGAATTCATATGTACATAAGCGTAACCGGCGGACAGTACGGATCCGGTTTGAGATACCACGTCTTTTCCCGACATTAAGTAAAGGTCCACACGGGTTTTTCCGTCCGAAATCCATTCTTTTTGAATGTTGGTTACCCTTGCGGTTATCAAAATATCCTTGCTGTCGGATTTCGGCATGACGTTGACAAAGGCAATCTTCGGATCGCTTTCGATCCAATCCGGTATTCCTTCCTTGCTGAATCCGATGTGGTCGATAATTACATGGTTCTTCCCTTTTTCAATGTTTAAAGGTACGTTCCTTATATTAATGCCGTCCGGTGCGTCGGCGACAGTCCAAGGTCCGTCAAAGCTTCCTACGGGTTGATCGTCTACCAAAACGAACATCTTCGACACCCCGTTATAGATAAAGCGCCAGGTGTGAAATCCTTTGTAGTTTTCTACGCGGATGGGAGTTTGGGTATTGTTATTTCCCTGCTGCCCGTACACGTTGCCGTTTCCGTTTATCGCGATATAGAATCTTTTGTTGGCGGCAAAAATGTCAAACACAAGACCCCTCCATTCTTTGTTGGCGGAGGGAACGATCAAATCCTTAATATCCATTCGAATTTCGAAAATCCACGGTCCGCTTCCGATATCCACGCTCTTGCCAACGGATGCATAGGTTCCGGTTTCCTTGTCCGCGTAAATACCGAAATAGCCTTCTTCCACCTGCAAGCTTTTGTTGTCCAAGGTAGAATCGCCGATAATCACTTGATCGGACACGCCGGAGGTTCTCCATTCGAATTCGGCAAGAGAATCGCAAGGATCAAAAAACAGATAGGGCATTTCCGGGTCCTTGTAGCTTATGACTTCCATATTCTCCGTCTCCTTTTCGGTTGTTGTTTCAACGGACGTTGTTACGGTTGTTTCGGTTTCCTGATAGGTATCCTGCTTTGGACTGCAGGAGGACAATAGAAACAGTATATATGTAAATAACAATATCAGCGGAATTATTGATGATTTTCTCACGGTGACATTTCTCCTTATTTCTTAATGGAAGTATTATACCACTTACGCTTTGAAAAGCAAAATGAAGGCGGGTTCCTGCTTTGGATTTCCTGTGGTATAATAGACCTTCGGAAAGGCAGATATTTTTTCATGAAATATATTACGATAAAGAATTTGACATTTTCATACGGCGACAACGTCATATTCAAAGACGCTTCGGCGGACATATTCGGCGAATCGAGAATCGGGGTTGTAGGACTGAACGGTTCCGGAAAAACAACCCTGTTTCACCTTATTCAAAAAAAGCTGGAACCGGACGAAGGCTCCATTACCATTGCTCCCGGCATTACCGTCGGCACATTAGAGCAAGACCTTCAGCTCAACAAGGACTTGACCCTTTGGGAAGAAGGACTGCGGGCATTTGAGGATGTGATTCAAATAGAAAAGCAAATGGAAGAGCTGAATCAAATCCTCCACAAAACCGAAGACCCGGAGGAGCAGGTTCGGCTGATCAAGCAAATATCGCGCCTTTCGGAAGAATTCGAGAGCCTGAAAGGATACGAATACATATCGAGGACAAAAGGCGTCCTGCAAGGCTTGGGTTTTAGCCAAGAAAATTTTTCATTGAAGGTATCGGCACTAAGCGGAGGGCAAAAAACCCGCTTCGCTTTGGCCAAGCTCTTGCTGTCCAAGCCGGATCTTCTTTTGTTGGACGAGCCTACCAACCATTTGGACATCGAATCCATCGCTTGGTTAGAAGACTTCTTAAAAAGCTATACCGGCGCTTTTATGGTGATCTCCCACGACCGCTACTTTTTAGACAAGACCGTCAACGGCATTATTCATATTGATAATAAAAAGCTAAACGAATACAACGGAAACTATACCGAATTTATTCGAAAGAAAGAAAAGCGGTACGAAATACAAGCTCGTCACTACAAAATACAGCAATCGAAAATATTGAAAATCGAAAAGTTTATCGAACAGCAGCGGCAATGGAATCGGGAAAGAAACATTATCGCCGCCGAAAGCCGAATGAAAATGCTGGAGAAGATGGAGCGAATCGATAAACCCAATTTGACGGAGCAGAAAATTTTAATCCGCTTGAAAACCGATGTGGTATCCTCCAACGATGTCCTGTGGGTGGAGGATTTGTCCAAATCCTACGGCAGCAAGCATTTGTTTTCCCATTTGACCTTCCAAATCCGAAGAGGGGAAAAAGTTTTCGTCACGGGACCCAACGGCTGCGGAAAATCCACGCTGTTAAAAATCATATCCGGAAAGATCGAGCCGGACGAAGGGGAATTTCATATAGCAAAAACGGTGAAAACCGCCTACTTCGACCAAGAGCTTGAAAATTTGGATCCGGACAATACCATTATCGACGAGGTTTGGGCGGGTAATGAAAAAGTCACCGAAACCCAAATTCGAAACCTTTTGGCGGCCTTTTTGTTCAAAGGAGACGATGTCTTTAAAATCATTAACACCCTAAGCGGCGGCGAACAGACAAGGGTCAGTATTGCAAAGCTCCTTTTATCCGATGCGGATTTTTTGATATTGGACGAGCCTACCAACAACTTGGACATCTCTTCGAGAGAAGTATTGGAAAACGCCTTAATGGAATTCGAGGGAGCGGTTTTATGCGTATCCCACGACCGATATTTTGTGCAGAAAATCGGGACAAGATTTTTAAATTTCACGCCCCAAGGCATCACGGATTTTACCGGCGATTATGAAGCATGGCAGGAACGATTGGCACAAGAAAAAGAGCGCACGGAAAGCCGGAAGACGGAAAAATCCCAAAAAGCCTTGGACTATTTGCGACGAAAGGAACTTTCAAGCGAGTACCGGAAAATAAAGAATGCGATGGAGCGCTTGGAAAAAGAAATCGAAGAAATCGAGGAACAAATCCGCCTGATTGAAACGGAAATGTCCGATCCGGATTATTCGTCCGACCACGAACGCTTAACCGAGCTGCAGGAGCGGTTAGACGAACAATCCGGTATATTAGAGCAAAAGTATGAGGAGTGGGCATCCAAGGAAGATGCGTATCGTTCATTTCTTCAGGAACACGGCGATATCATTGTTTAAAGAAATCGTCGATGCCCGCTTTTACGGCTTCCGCGATTTTTTGTCTGTACTCGCTGTCCTGAAGCCTTTTTTCCTCTTCTTGGTTCGATAAGAATCCGCACTCGACAATGCAAATGGTTTTCGTGTTGTTTTTAAGAATAATCAGCTCTTCTTTGGTACCCTGGGGCTCTCGCTTGTTAGTAGGATCCACGATTTCCCGGATACGATTTTGAATGCATTCCGCAAGTCGTTTGGAATCGTTGCTTTTTACCGGGTAGAAGG
>JAAYHZ010000070.1 GCA_012744235.1 Clostridiaceae bacterium | reverse complement strand
TTCCGCTCATATAGTCTACTGCCGTTAAAGCTTCGTAATTCGATACCCTGCTTTTGGCATACGAAATGAAGGAAGGCTCCGAGCCCTTATCGCTCGGTCTTTGTGATTCCTGCAAGATCTCGGAAGCCAATTCGTACCATGCAGGAAGGTCCTTTTCGGTTGCAAAACGAATAAGCATAATGTCACCAATGTTATTATTTTCTATCATGGTAAATTATGCTTTTACTGTAGTCAAGTATATAAAATGATAGATTCTAAAAATATAAAGATCCGCTCCGCACTATTGCAAAGATCCGGAGCGGACCATACCTTTATCTCTCGCTTTTATTTTCCTTCTTTTGCATGAATCTGTCTTACCGGCCTTGCTTCAATGTATCCGCGGTATCCCATGGGCGCAAGCTGGAATCGGGGGCCGTCTTCATCCGCCCATTCAAAGCCGTAAAGCTCCGGATTGTAATTATTCATGACCTCCCACAGATCTCCTATTGCGTCTTCGAATTTGTCGTCTTCGTAAGGCGGTCCTTGGAAAACCATCACTTTACAAGGCGGAAGGTCGATAATTTCAAACCCTTCCGGAATTTCACCGGCATAATCCTCCGGCACCTCCACCCCTTGGGCGTATACGGAGGTTCCGGGCTTTCTGAGGTTATCGGGAAGCCACATACCGATAGGCTCGTATAAAGCTTCCTTTATACCGCAGAGTACATCCCATACATCGCACCCTACTTCCTCGCAGTATTCAAAGTAATGGGTCGCTTTGATTCCCCGTTTTAAAATGAGTTTTCTTTTGGGGCGTTCAATTACTTGAACAAAAACCGTACTTGCCTTATTGTCCTTTGCCATGATATTCACTCCTTTTTGCAGCATTTGGTAGTAATCGCGGATACGGGCGGGCATAAATAGCTTCACCTGCGGCTGTGTTTTGCAGTATCGCTGCGGTGTCATACCGAACCGCTTCGAGAAGGCTCGGGTAAAGCCTTCGTGAGAATCGAAAACAAAATCAAAAGCTATGTCAATGATTTTGGCATCGCCTTTTCGCAATTTGATTGCCGCTTGTGATAGCCGAAGCTCCCGAATGTATTCGAAGGGCGTCTTGCCGGTCAGTTCCTTAAAAATTCGAGAAGAATGCCAAGGCGAGTACCCTGCAGCTCTTGCCAGCATTTGAAGAGATATCGGATCGGTAATATGCTCTTCGATATAGTCTTGCATACGCTGAACGGCACTAATCTTTTCCCAACTATCCATGATTTCTCCTCCCGACTAAAGAATATCAAGAACGAAAGATAAAAACTTGACTTGTGTTGCTAAGTTCTCAAAAGTCAACTTTTTATATTGTCATTGCCAAATACACCCATCCTCCGGATTTCCAAGCTTCCGTAGTCATGAACATCGTCCTTGCAAACCGGTCGAATTACAATTCTCGATTGCACCATGTCCATCCTTCCTTTCTCGTATGATCTTTGCCCGTGCTGCGCACATTGAATCGGAGTGCGGCCGTAAACACTTGTAAAGGCCTTCATAAAAAGATGACATTTCTTTTCCTTAATTGCCGTTTTGAAAATCCTTGTTGCGGTTCTTGGAATCGAACCCGTTACAAATACAGCAGTAACGCCATAATCGTATGGTCGATCATCATTCGATTCGGGTTTCTTCTGTCATCCGAAAGTCTCTGACATGAAAACTCTTTTCCGAAATTCCAAAAACCGTCCTTGTTTCTCCGATCCTTCAGTATGCTCAATTCTTCTTCGAATTCCGTTTTGAAGCACGAAAAACGAGATAAGAGAAAATATACCCGGTAAAGCTCGGAAAAATCATTTTGAAAGACTCGGTTTAAAACCACATTCGTGTAGCATATATTCTTTCCGCTGTTACGGAGCCACTTTAAGTAATTTCTTTTTAGCTCTTCATCGATTATCGCTTCCATGTTCCCGAAAAGCTCCATCGGATAAACGGAATTGAGCCCGATATAGCTGCCGTCGATGCTACAGCCCAATAAATCCTTTGCGGCTTTGTTTGCTCTGTCCTTGTCGTATTCACCCTCCGAAAAGGCTTCCTTTAAAACGGTATGCCAACAACGAAATATTTCCGTCAGCTCTTTGCAATCGGAGCCGAATACGGAGAGCTTGGAAGCTACAAAAAGAGGCTGTGCCGGCTTGTACCAAACGTTTTTTTCAAAGCCGTCGGGCCATTCGATTTCTCTTCTTAGTATCTTCTCCATGTAGTCGCAAAGTCTGTCTACAAGAGAATTACCGCGGGGAATATCCAACATTTTGATGGAGTTCACGGCATGCTCCGTGGTGGGAATTTTCTGTTTCACTTTCGAATCCCGAGTATGAAATCTTCCAAACCCGCCGTCCGCATGTTGGTTTGTTTTCAAAAGCTCTACCCGTTTGCCGTTGTAGAATTCGTCAAATAGCTCCGGTTCGATTTCCTGCTTCCGCATCCTTTTTATCCTGTACCTTACCGCGGCACAAGGGGACATTGCTTCAATTCGATCGATCACGTAAAATACGCTCATTACGGTTTACCTCCCCCCTGACAGGTTCTGCAATACAGAAAAACAGTGTCGAGAAAGCAAAGATAAATGCGATTACCGGAAACCACGGCTGTGTTTGTCCGATATTTAAATATAGGATGCCTTCGATACAATACGCATACAAGGCCGACCAAAAAATAATCGGCGAGATATTCCATCTTCTGACCGGCAAGATTCGAATTCGGCTGCGAACGGAACGCAATAGGATGAGGACCGCAAGAGAGGTCCATAGGATGAGAAACGCTATACAGGAAAACCGGTCATCCGTAACGGAATTTAAAAACAACGAAACAAGACTGCCGATTGATGTAACCACAATACCGCCGAGGGCAATTAGGAACATAAAGTACGTTTGCTTGAGAAAATCTTTTGCCGGAACCTTCTCGTTTTTCTTAAGAACCAACCATGCTACCGTCGGAGTTTCGATCATATACCCGAGAAAATTGACCCATATGACACTCATAAAGGTGTGCTGCGTAATCATTGTTGAGATCGGTCTTCCGACCCATGTCCAAAAGCCGCCGTCCATACGAATGGCTATAACATCAAGCAAAATATCCATCGTTACGATAAACATGCCGGTACAAAGTGCAGTCAATCCTTTGTCGAAGCCATGCTTTTTGGCAAGCTCCATACCGTAAACGGTCAATCCGCCCCACATGAGGCCGCCGAACACGGGAAATTGCCGAGGCGCTTTTCCAAGGGATAACCAAAAATTATCGCTGTAATAGTAAATGTCGGTGACGCTGACCGCAAGAAGCTCCATGGAAAAGCCCACTATGGCTGCAGCTCCGAAGGTAAAAAGGCCGTTATAGTCTCTCTTTCGGATCAAATCCAATAGCATAAGCGCTACAATCACGTAACAAATCAGTTCAAAAGCATTCAAGCGGCTCATAAGCAGAATCTCCAATCGCACGAAGGTTTTGATCGGTGCATTACAAATAAGATCTTTTCATATACATACGAGACATATTCGGCTCTCCGATCCCTTGTACCGGACAGAGAAATTCCCAGCCGTATCTTTCGTAAAAGCCCGAATGATCCGTTACCAAATACAATGTATAAATTCCCATGGCCTTCATATCTTCGCAGACATAAGCAAGCATTTTGCCCGCAATGCCCTTCCCGCGGTATTTTTCTTCCGTGTAAACGGTGCATACATTGGGAGTTAAGTCTTTTCGATCATGAAAGTCGTTTTCGATAGCACCCAAACCGCCCACGATCGTATCCCGATGAAGACATACATACCGGGCCGGAACAATAACTTCTTCCTTTAATGACTCTTCCATGCTTTCCCGATAAACCGTAAGAGGGATACCTCATTTGTTATGAAACCACTCTGCGGCGATATCCATGAGCTCCGGTTTGTCTTTTAATTTGACGATTGCATAATCACACATTTTTCACAATTGCCTGCCTTGTTTTTAAATTCAAGAAAGCGCCGTTGGCATTCTCACATCGCCATGGTGCTTCTTTGATTTTCTTATTCTTTTGAGCCTTTATGTTTATGATAAAACTCTTTTAACGATTCTTTTGTTTCCTTATCCAAAAGATGCCAACGTATACCTTGTATCGCACCTTCTAAAGCCGAAAGCCGCATAATGCAAGCAGGCGGATCTTGATGAAGAATCCGCAGCCATGCCTCACGGCTTCCCACCTTTTTCAACTCTTCCGCCGTAGTAATGCCCACGTCCGCAAGCTGCTTTTCCAATTTCGTCCCGATATTCGGCAGCTTTGAAAGCTCTCCCATCGCATGGATCTCCTTTCACACTTAAGATAAGATGTGCCAAACACCTTTATAACAACATTTTATCATTTTCCGTTTTGTTATACTTAATCTTTCCACAACCGATTATCAAAAATATTACGGCGAATAATTGACAAAAAATAGTCCTTTCGCTATATTTATATACAGTAATTGAAAAGGGGGATGTGTTTGTTAGATATTGCTGTTAGGGTGACTATCAATTAAATATCATTTTAAAAGGGATACGATGAGCAAAGAAACCTCTGTTTATTTTGTCGTACCCTTTGAAAGATACGCCTAACAGACTGCTTAAAAACCATCCTGTATGTTCTGCGCGGTAGATAGGCTGCGCTATTTTTATGCCCGCAGGAAGCATTCTGCATCTTCGAAAGATGCGGCGTGTCTTTCTGCGGGTTATTTAATTTTTTGAAAGGAGAAAACAGCGTTGAACGTTATTCATACAAGAAAGATAAAGAAAATATATAAAAGATTTATAAAAGAGCCGGGACTCAAGGGCAGCATAAAAAGCCTGTTCAACAGGCAATTCGTTGAAAAGGTTGCCGTGTCCGGTTTTGACCTTGATTTGGAAGAAGGCGAATTTGTCGGCTTAATAGGACCGAACGGGGCGGGCAAGACTACGCTGGTCA
>JAAYHZ010000069.1 GCA_012744235.1 Clostridiaceae bacterium | reverse complement strand
TAACCTGGCTGTGATTGATCGAAAGGAACACAATCGGCACGAGCAGCCCGGTAAAACGCCCTTTTTAAGGTATCCTCTTTTCGGCGAAACCTTTATGTGGCTTACGGAGTCCCCTTCGAAAGCCGTTTACGCCAAAGCTCCGGAGTATGCCGGAACCAAGCGCTATGAAAGACTTATCGCTTTGATCGATTTGAACGATGAAGACTGCTATTTTCTTGATATTTTCCGAACCCAAGGCGGAAAAGAGCACACGAAGTTTATCCGTAACGGTTTTTCCGAGCTTACGGTGAAGGGACCGGGCCTTTTACATACGGAAGATATCTATCATCCGGACGCGTTGATGCGTAATTATAAGAAGGCCGTCAATCCTATCTTCGGTTGGCATGCGGACTTTTTGTGCAAAGACTTGTACGAGGTTTTGGAACCGGATATGAAGCTTTATCTTCGCTATACGTCTTTGAATACGGCAAATGCGATCTATACAGCCGAATCGAAGGTTTGTAAAAGCTGGGAAACCGGAATCCCCGAAATTGCCGGCCAAGAGCATTGGATCCCCACCGTCATGGAAATGAAAATCGGCGAGGACGACGATTTTCAATCCGCCTTCGTTTCCACATATGAACCTCATACCGGAACTCCTTCGATAACGGAAATCACTCGTTCTCCCGCTTTCGATGATGAAAGCAACATCTTGTCCGACATGAACGTAGCTTTGAAAATTAAGACCGACCAAGGCTTTACCGACTATATTTTAGCCAAAGATCCGGAGCAGGACGGAAACATGAACGCATTCTCCATCCGAACCGACGCTCTGTTTTGCTTTGTTCGGGTATACGACGATAACAAGGAACCCGTAATCAAGGGAAGCAAAGGCAGTATTATCACCTTCAAGAATATGATCTATCGATTTGAATAGGGTGATTACATGACAAAAACCTCCTTTTCGTAACCCGAAGGGGTTTTGGAAAAGGAGGTTTTCTTTTACTCGTAAATCTCCATTTTTGCTCCTTACAACTCCCGTCCTCCGTCTCCTACGGTAGCGACGTAGACGGTGCAGTCGTATCCGATTCTTTCTCTGTACTTTTCGGTAACGATACGGGTAAAGCTTTCGACCGCATCTTCCTTCACCAGGCTGACGGTACATCCTCCGAAGCCGGCACCGGTCATTCGAGAACCTAACACCCCGGGTACGGTTAACGCGATTTCATACAGCGCATCCAGCTCTTCTCCGGTCACTTCGTAATCATCCCGCAAAGAAACATGGGACATTTTCATCAGTTCTCCGAATTGAACCAAATCGTTTGCCTTCAAAGCCTCGATGGATTTTAACACCCGATCGTCTTCGGTAATAACATGCCTTGCTCTTTTGTAAAGAACGGGGTCCGTAATGTAACTTCCGAATTTTTCGAAATCCTCTTTGGACACTTCTCCGAGGAATCGGATTTTCGGCAAGAATTTTTTCAAAATCTCCAGCGCTGGGTCGCACTGGCTCCGACGTTCGTTGTATTTTACCGCCGCCAAGCTTCTTTTTTTATTGGTATTGGTAATGACCAGCTTGTGTCCTTCCATCTTCAAAGGAATCAATTCGTAGGACAAGTCTTTGCAATCCAAAAAGATAACGTGGTCCTTTTTCCCCATAGCCGAAGAAAACTGGTCCATGATACCGCAGCTGACGCCCACAAAGTTGTTTTCCGCCTTTTGTCCGATCTTTGCAATCTCCACCGGATCAACCTTCGTTTTCGTCCCGAATTTTTCATCGTATGCACCGAGAAGGGCCAACGCCGTCACCGTTTCGATGGCAGCCGACGAAGACAAACCGCTTCCGATGGGAACCTCGTCGTGGCACAGCATATCGCAACCGGTTAAGGAGTAACCGTGATTCATTAATTCGAAAGCCACCCCGGCTTGGTAGTTTCCCCATTTGAGCTTTTTGGCGGACTCCAAATCGTCCAAAGAAACCTCCGTGATTTCTCCGATGTCCGTCGCCATCATCCGCAGGATTCGATCCTCTCGAGGACGTACCGCCACATAACAATTCATGTCCAAAGCCGCGGGAAGGACATATCCTCCGTTGTAATCGGTGTGCTCCCCGATCAAATTAACGCGACCGGGAGATGCAAACACACGAATATGCTCCCTTTCCCCTTTGTATACTTCCATGAACCGGTCAATAAGCATCGTCTTTTTATCCATACGTCTTATCCTTCTTCCTTCTGTGTCTTCATAAATTTGGCGTAGGCTTCTCGAAGCTCCGCCGCTTTTTCTTCCGGTGCCGTAGGATTGCAGTGTGCCCAAGCTCCGGTTTCACTGGAAGCGTTGAACTTGATCTTTTCCTTCGACCGCATGGGCGGGAAGAATTCAATATGGAAATGGTAGTAATCCTTCGTATCCTCGCTGTTCACCGGGTCCTGATGCAAACACATCATATAGGGGAAAGGATAATCGAAAAGGCTGTCCAGCATGCCTACCGTTCTTTTGATACAGCGGGCCAAATCGTCTTTTTCCTTGTCGTTCATTTGGCTTAAATTCTGCAAATGCTTTTTCGAGAAGATATACACGCCATAAGGATATTCCGTAAAGAAAGGAAGGATAACCGTAAAAGAATCGTTGTCGAATATCACTCTTTTTTGGAATTCAACCTCGTTTTTATGCATGTCACATAGAAGGCAGCGGTTTTCCTTTTCGTAATACTCCTTGCAGCTGTCCAACTCCAATTGAATCTTTTTCGGAATTACCGAGTACCCGTATATCTGCCCGTGAGGATGAGGCATGGTGACTCCCACCGCTTCTCCCCTGTTTTCAAAAATGAATACGTATTTGATTTTCTCGTCTTTTTGAATTTCTTCAAAACGCTCCGTCCACAAATCCACCAGCTTCCTCATATGGGCATCGGAAAGCTCGGGGAGCTTCGCGTAATGGGAAGGCGAATACAAAATAACCTCGCATTTCCCGTACGCTTCCTTTACCTTGAAAAAGTCGGTGTCTACAGGATCCGGAACGGGAGGATTTTGCATCAGAGCCGGAAAATCGTTGTCGTATTTATACACGTCAAAATCATCCGGCACTCTTCCCGAACCGGGGCAAAACGGGCACCAGTCCTTGGGCATCTGGGGCCTGTTTTGCCTGTGGGACGCTATGATAATCCAATCCTTTATTAAAGGATGCCATCTTAATTCCGCCATAATCCCACTCTTTCGTTTCTTCTTTTATTTCTTGATATGACCTAAATAGTCTTTGTTCGCTTCAAACATTTCGTCCACCATGTCTTGGATTTCCTGCATACTCAAAACGGCAGAGGTCAAAGGATCAAACAAGATTGCATGGTATACTTTTCTTGCGTCTCCCGTTAGAGCCGCTTCGACCGCCAACTCTTCACAGCGGACGCTGATATTATTCAGAAGGGCCAATTGAGGAGGCAATTTTCCGACGGCAACCGGATTCAACCCCTTCTTATTGGCAAACACGGGAACCTCCACGCAAGCGTTTTCCGGAAGATCCGGTAATAGCCCGATGTTGGGAACGTTACCGTTGAATTCATAGGGCGTGTTGTCGCCGAATACCGCATTAAAGATGTAAGCGGCGTATTCGTTGCCTCTATTTAAGTTGATATCGTCCTTTGCCAACCAATCTTCGATTTCTTTTTTCCAGACATGTTCACGTCTGCGGTATTCGTTCAGAATATACGCGTGATGCCCGGGATTCCAGCCGGTACCGTGGGTGCAGTATTTTTCAATCAAGTCCGGACGTTTCCGGAACCAAGCCACGTATTCCGAGTTGTGGCCGCTGGACTCGGTAACGTAATAGCCTAAGTGCTTGAACATTTCATTGCGTACTTGCTCTTGATTATAGATTTCCGGTTTTTCAATGGCTTCTCGGATCAAAGGATAAGCGTCTTTTCCGTTCCATTTGAAATCCAAATAGAAGGCCTGGTGGTTGATACCGGCACAAGTATAGGTAACCTCATCCATGGGAGCGCCGATCCATTTTGCCAGCATAGCCGCCGTACCCTGCACGCTGTGACACAAGCCGGAAATTTGAATCTTGCTTTGAGACTGCATTGCCCTGCACAACATGGCCATAGGATTGGTGTAGTTTAACAAGATGGCGTTAGGACAATACTTTTCCATATCTTTTACGATGTCCAACATAACGGGGATGGTCCTTAATGCCCGGAATATGCCTGCAGGTCCTCTCGTATCCCCGACGTTGATATCCACGCCGTACTTTTTGGGGATCAAGATATCATACTGCCATACATCCACTCCACCCTGCAGAATGGTACATACAACGCCGTCCGCGCCTTCCAAGGCTTCCGCTCGGTTTTTCGTGGCGGTAATTTTGGCTCCGTACTTTCCTTTGGCCACGATTTTTTGAACCGCTTTTTCGATGGCTGCCAGTCTCTCGTCGTCAATGTCCATTAAAGCCAAATGGCAATCGTGGAATGCGGGAAAGGACAATATGTCTCTTACCAAACTCCGCGTGAATCCGAAGCTACCTGCACCAATAAAAGCTATTTTTCTCATACCGTTTTCCTCCGAAAAATATATTTGAAAACTATTTGTATTCAGGCAACCAATCTTTATGGGCTTCGAACAGATCATCGCACAGGGAAATGATGTCATCAATGGAAAGCTCCGCAGATGTGTGAGGATCCAACAAAGCCGCATGGTAAACGTACTCTTTCTTTAACGTCAATGCCGCTTCGATGGTAAGATTTTGTACGTTGATATTTGTTCGATTCAATGCCGCGCATTGCTCCGGCAAATCGCCTACAAAGCAAGGATGAATGCCGTATCCGTTTACCAAGCAAGGCACTTCCACGCAGGCATTCGAAGGTAGGTTGGTAATCATACCGTTGTTAATAACGTTTCCGGCAATTTCGTAATGAGTATCCGTTGCGAGGGCTTTGATGATATTGGCTGCATATTCGTGTGTCAAGCGATGTTCGATTTTCGTGTTTTCCACCAAATC
Source organism: Clostridiaceae bacterium (assembly GCA_012744235.1). Classification (GTDB taxonomy): domain Bacteria; phylum Bacillota; class Clostridia; order JAAYHZ01; family JAAYHZ01; genus JAAYHZ01. Next base: position 12,434 of record JAAYHZ010000069.1, on the reverse strand, counting down.
CTTTCTCATGCTTTCCCAACGATTGATTTGGTTGATGCAGCGTCTGGGATATTCGTCCAAAGGTATGTTAAAGCGTTCGATCAATTCCGGGTATTTGCTTTTGATGAAATAAGGCACATACTCGGCATCGTGTTCGCCGGATTCCGTCAAATAATAACCGAACCGCTTCATGATTTCCAATCGAACCAAATTACCGGAATTTTTCAATTCCCCCGAAGCCTCCAATTCGGCAAAACGAGCTTTAATTTCCGGATAAATGTCTCTTCCGTCGCCCTTGACTTCCAAAAGCCAAGCCATGTGGTTGATTCCCGCAACTTTTTGAACAACCTTTTGGTAGCGGTCCGCCATTTTTAACGTATGCAGAAGGCTGGAGGCACACACCTGTACGCTGTGGCACAAGCCTACGGTTTTCACATTCGAACCCCTTAAAATGGCACCGGTAACCATGGCCATGGGGTTGGTGTAGTTCAAAAGCCATGCATCGGGGCATACTTCTTCGATTAAGCGGGCGTAATCCAGCATTACGGGAATGGTTCTTAAGGCTCGGAAAATTCCTCCGATCCCTAAAGTGTCTCCTATGGTCTGTCTTAATCCGTATTTTTTCGGAATTTCAAAATCGATAATGGTACAAGGGTCGTAACCGCCTACTTGGATGGCGTTGACAAGATAAGAAGCACCCTTGAAGGCTTCCCTGCTGTCGCTGTATGCTTTTATAATCATCGGTTCGCCGTAGTTGGCGTTGATATTTTTCATCATTCGGTACGAATCATCCAAACGAACCGGATCAATATCGTACAATGCCAATTCCGACCCTTTCAATTCCGGGGTCAGTACGATGTCGCCTAGAACATTCTTTGCAAATACGGTGCTTCCCGCGCCGATAAACGTTATCTTTCTCATGTGTTTAGAACCTCCCTAAAAGTTTACGTTCTCTATTGTAACGTTATATGTACAACACCCATTCTATCATATGGAGCCCAAGAATAGGAGACTATGTTTCCGTTAATTTTTTCGGACAATTCCCGAATCAACGCCTTCATGCCTTCCGAGGTAAAGTCGTTGGGGTTGTAGTCTTTCAGACGGTATGAAAACGACCGCTCGCCCTTTGCGAAGGCATTTTTCATATGCTCCAGCATCTCGGTTCGGTTTTGAAGGTAAGTCCCGTTAAGGTTATAGTAATTGTAGCGGTCTTGGTCGCATACGGGATAAGCCGAACGGTCCCACAGACGGTATTTTTCCAAATCCTTATCGGTAACGTTAAAATAGTAGTGGCGTAAAACGCTTTTTGCTCCTACGGGGTCGTCGTAGGTAGCGTCTACGTGGTAATACTCCCCGTCCAGCCGCACCATATTCCAAGAATGGCTTGTGCCTTGGTCGGTGCCTACCACTTCACGGCAATAGACTCCCGCCAAAGATAACAAAAGCAGCATGGCTCGGCTGTAGCCTTGGCATACGGCCTCCTTTTCAATCAAAGCACCGTAGGCATCGTAGCAGTGCTCCGAGTAACCGTAAGAAGTGTTCAGAACCAAATAGTCATGGACCGCCAATTCTTTTTCCACATCGGTCATGCCCGGCTTCACAAGATCGGCTACAATACGGCAAGCTTTTTTCAAAAGCTCTTTTCTTTCTTCCGGACTTACGGTGTATTTGATATGAATTTCATACCGAATGATATTTCCTTCCCTGTCTTCCAGCCACCGAAAATCGGCTCCCTTGTACATACCCGTGTAAGAATCGTTTGTTTTTAAGGATTCGCTTACGTCTTCACGAATATTCCCCGAATACTCGGAAGGATTGATGACAAGAGTCTCGGTATACCGGTACAAAGCTCGAAGAATCAGCTTGTCCAGCTGTTCTTTGCTTTGCACGTAATACGTGCCGTTAACCGTTTTGATATCCGGTAATAGCCCATCTCCTAAGGCAAGGATGCAAAGCTCGTTTACGGCCCCCGTGCTTACGAGCCGGTCCGCAAGGCGGCTTTTTTCGTCCTTCATACGGCTCCAAAGGGCGCGGTAAGACAAAAGAATCAACTCTTTTCGGGTAAACGATTCGCTTTTTTCGAATGCTTCCCTTTCGGTTCGGTTAAGGACTCCGACAGACTCCAATTTTTTCAAAGCATCGAAATAGGAAAAGTCCCCCTCTTCCTCGGAATACCCTAACGCGCGGAGAAGAAAAGCGGCATACTGAAGAGGTGTCGTTAAAAGAACGGAGCCGAACCGATTTTCTCCGATCCCTTTTGTAAGCCCCTCACGGTACAAAAAGCCGATGTAAGGGGCGGCCCAGCCGGGTACATCGGTAAAGGGGTGGGTATATTGTTCCTCCAGTGCCGTTTTTTCTTTTCCAAGAAGCCTTACCAGCATGACCGCCGATTCGGCTCGGGTCGGACTCCGATCCGGTTCATACCCTTTGTCGGTGCCCTGCATAAGCCCTAATATTTTTAAGCAATCGGCGTAAAATTCGATATCCCGGATATATTCATCGGCATAAACAGGTACCGGATTGATAAATCCTATAAGCAACGTTATGGATAAAACAACGGAAATTACGGATCTCATCCGGCACCCTCCCGACATTTCAAGCCCCGACTAAACCTTTTTTATAATCAATTCATCCAAAGTTCTTTTCGGTACGTGGTGAACCTTGTTTTCGTCACGATAGTATTTTATGTCTCCTTTCGCATCTTCCGAAACCACTTTCTCGTCGGCATAACCGAAAGCGATCACCGTGTCGATTTTGTATTTATCGTCAATACCCAAAAGCTCTTTCAACCGGTCTCTTTTCAAGGAACCGATCCAGCAGGAGCCGATCCCTTCTTCCCAAGCCGCAAGCATCATATTCTGTGCAGCGGCACCGCAATCGTGCTCGGCACCGTCCTTTCGGATGTCGGTGTCCACCAACAGGAATACGTAAAGTACGGGTTTTTCACCTTCCTTCGGCGTTCCTTCTCCTTTTAGATATCCCGCCCAAGCCGTGTTCTCAAATACTTTTTCACACATATCGGGAGATTGAACGATAATATATTTCAAAGGTTGAATGTTAGCGCCGGACGGTGCTTGTCGAGCGGCTTCCATAATTCTTGTCACGATTTCATCCGGAATGGGATCTTGCTTGAATCGTCTTACCGTTCTTCTTGATACAATGAGATCATAAAGAGACATAGAAAAACCTCCTTGCCGTTTTGTACGTAAATTATACCATACCCATGCCGGCCCTTCAACGAAAGTTCGGTATACTTCTTCTCGGTTCCATAAAATATTCCTTTTGAAATATTGTGGCGGTTCGCTTTTAATTTTATTATATATCTTCCAAATCGATCATATAGATCCCTCGATATCCTTCGTGGGTGGAATCAAAGGATACGGCAGAACCTGTATCGTTCCAGCGGGGATGCAAATCGCATCGAATGTCGTTGCAGGAAACAGGCATGGAGTAAAAAGAGCCGAGCATGATTTGAGTATCCTCCTCAAAATCGTATATGCTTAAGGATCTCATGCCGATTTTCGAAGGATATGTATCCATTAAAAGCCGTTTTCGGTCCGGGGAATAACTCATGTGGGTATCTTTCATAAAAGCGCCTTCGGCGATAAGCCTCCCCTCGTAGGTGCGGTCAATAAGCTCGTAGGTGTTAAGGTCTCCTTTTCGACATTTCAATTCCTTGCCGTCGGAGAAAAAAATCACGGTATTTTTATCCTTCCAATGGTAGTGGGATTGGATACCGTAGTCCGACAGCAAAAACAAATCCTTCCCTTCTTTATCGGCGGTAATAATGGCGGTTTTGTGACGTTCTCCGGGCTTCGGGAAATTGCGAGGCAAGAACAAAAAACGACTTTGGTCCGTATTGAAGGTAATGTGGTTGATTACCATTTTTTGATCCTCACCTTGGAAATACCCTCCCGAAAAATCCCATATGTCTTGCAGGGACAAGATCAATTTTCCTTTCCCGGATTCCATATCCGTCAGAAAAATTCCGTCCTCCTTCGGATGGTTTTCGTTCTTAAAAGGGTCTTCGATGGTAGCATACCCGTACCCCGGTCGAAAATCATAAAGCCTGCTCATGTTGATTCCCAAAGCATATTCCCCCGATGAAAACACATTGGCTACAGGGTAATCCGTATACCTTTTCTTCCCCGTATTAATATCCATGATCACGCCGACGTAAACGCCGTCCTCTAGCCGGTTGTAGATAATCTCCCGGCCCTTTGCCTTCGGGTTCCATTGAAGCATCGCTCCCTGCTGAAAGTTCCATGCTTCGGTAATATCCAAGGCCTCAAATTTCCCGGTTTCAATTTCAATGATGCCGATTTGCGCTTTGTCCCCTTTTACATGGAGCCGATCCATGAAAGAAACCTTATGAGCAAGATGAAAACGTCCGGTCGGGTCGAAGGCCGGAAGATCGTAATAACCGAAGAAAAAATAGCCTTCTCCCGGAGAAATCCTTCGAACGAACGGCCGACCGTACCGAATTTTCATACCCGATCCCTCCTCCCTTAAAGGTTTTCCTTATTCTCCATTATATACCCTTCTTGTCCTTTGCAACATTTTTTCTTGCAGCATATTTATAATTTCCATAAGTTATTACAAAGGATGAAAGCTTCTTGCTAGAATACCGTGATGAAAGGGGGATATACTGAATAAGACTTGTGTAAAATCTATGATATAAGGAAGATAGCAGATGAACGGTAAACAATTGGTTTTGGATACATTGGATCATAAAAAAACGGAGCGGATTCCGTGGATTCCCTTTGCCGGGGTCCATGCCGGATCCTTATGCGGATACAATGCTACGGAAATTTTAAAGGATGCGGACAAATTGTACAAAGCGGTTTTGGAAGCAAACCGTATCTACAATGCAGACGGTCAGCCGGTCCTGTTCGACCTGCAGGTGGAAGCGGAAATATTAGGATGCGAATTGCAATGGGAGCCCTATTCTCCTCCGTCGGTAAGGACCCATCCTCTTGAAAATACCGACCGGATTCCTTGTCTATGCCGATTGCCGAAAAAAACCGACGGCAGAATACCCATGATATTGGACGTGATGAGACGCTTGAAGAAAGAAATCGGGGATCGTACCGCTTTGTTCGGCTTAATATGCGGCCCCTTTACCTTGGCCTCTCATTTGCGAGGCAGCAACATATTCATGGACATGTACGACGACGAGGAATACGTTAAAAGCTTATTGTCCTTTTGCACCAAGGTTGCTATGGTCATGAGCGAGTACTACATCGAAGCCGGTATGGACGTTATTGCCGCCGTGGATCCCTTGGTCTCCCAAATATCGCCGAGTCATTTTGAAACCTTTTTGTCGGACACTTATACGAGGTTGTTTAAGTATTTAAAAGGGGCGGGGGTACACACCGCTTTCTTCGTTTGCGGCAACGCAAGCGAAAGCATTGACGTGATGTGCCAAAGCTCTCCGGATGCCATTTTTGTAGACGAAAACGTGGATTTGAAAAGAGCGCAGCAAACGACAAAGAAATACAACATCACCATCGGCGGGAATATTCCTTTGACCTCCATCATGCTCCACGGAACGCAGCAGGACAATATCAAATACGTAATCGACCTGATCGATTCTTTGGACAAAGACAATTTGATCATCGCACCGGGATGCGACATGCCTTACCATACCCCCATTGAAAATACCGTTGCCGCTTCCCAAGCGGTTCAAAACACGGAAGCCATGAGAGTTTCGGTCCAAAACTACGAGATTACGGACGACGGACCGGATGTGGTATTGCCGGATTACGAGCATTTGGATCGTCCCTTGATTGAAGTCTTTACCTTGGACAGTGCCACCTGCGCAGCCTGTACCTACATGATGGACGCAGCTTTAATCGCCAAGAAAGAATACGGCGATAAAATCGACGTGAAGGAATACAAATTCACCGAAAAAGAAAATATTTCACGAGTCAAAAAGATGGGCGTACAAAAGCTCCCCTCCATCTATATTAACGGAAAACTGCAGTTTTCCTCCATTATCCCGAGAAGGTCGGAGTTGTTCGAACGCATAAACGAGGTGCTCGACGGTGGAAAGCTCTAAAAACCTGTACATCGTGACCGGCTTTTTAGGCTCCGGCAAAACCACGTTTTTAAACCGTTGGCTTGAATCCTTTGAAAACCGGCCTATAGCATTGGTTATCAACGAATTCGGAGCCGTAGACGTAGACGGAGCCTTGTTCGATCCCTCTCGTTTCGACATTGCCAAAATCAGCAACGGATCCATCCTTTGCTCCTGTCGGTCCGATCGCTTCATCGAAGTGATGGAAAGCCTGGCTAAAGCCTCGGTTACCGATGTGATCGTAGAAACCTCCGGCATATCGGACATATCGATATTAGGGAAGGTTTTAGGCACGATAAACCAGCTGACAAAGGATGCCTATTGCTACAAAGGCTTGATCACCGTTGCCGACTGCACCCGGATACGAAAAACCGCTTCCGTTTCTTTGCCCGTAAAAAGCCAGCTGGCATATGCGGATTACATCCTATTGAACAAGACGGATTTGTGCACCGAGGAAGAAACGGAGGAAGTCCTTTCGTTTATTCGAAGGATCAATCCCCTCTGCCCTATTGAAAAGACGTATTACGGCATAGCGAAGAATCCGAAAAAGCTCTTGGATTTGGAAGTCTTCCGCAAACTGCCCGTTAACATGAAGGACGTTGTTTCTCCTTGGCCGGATAAATTTACGTGCTTTTTTCAAAGAAAAATATCCGTCGATCGGTTGGAAGCCTTGGTTGATTTTTTAATCTCTCATGCTTTAAGGGTAAAGGGCTTTGTAGATACGGACGAGGGTTTTCGATTTGTAGATGCCGTACCGGGTTCCGTAAAAACGAGCGAGTATAAATTTCATGATTTCTCCTTTTTGACGGTCATTTACGAACACGAGACGCCTTTAAAGCTTTTGACAAAGAAAAAAGGCGTGGATCTTTTCGGTCCGGAAATTTTGAAAATTGAGTAGATATGTATTATTCAAAATACCTCCTTTTAAAACACCCGATAGAAGAAAAGCTCTATCGGGTGTTTTTAAACGGTTTATTTTACAGAATAATTTCTTTCCCCGTTTCCGCGGATTCGTAGATCGCCGTAATGATTCGGATCATATCCACGCCCTGTTGAGGTACGAAAATGGGTTTGGCTCTTCCTAACAAGCAGTCCACTACGTGGTCCAAGTTTCCTGCATGCTGTTCTCTTTTACCGGATTTTTTGAAGTTCGGTTGAAGGTCCGTGGTAATTCCTTGTTCTTCGCTGAAAATGGACAGCTTGCTGTCAAAGTACGAGGAATGCCATCTTGCTCCGGCTTTGGTTCCCATCAGCTCGTAATAACGGTTTTCTCTTTCGATGTTTTCCGCCCAGCTGAATTCCACCGTCATGGTGGCGCCGTTGTCAAACTTGATGTAGCCGGTAGCCAAGTCTTCCACGTTGTAAATGCCGTCTTCCTTGGCATCGCCGAAAGCGGCGTTTACGCTGTCGGCCAAGGTTTGGCTTTGTCCGAATTTGGAATAGGTGGAGCCTACCACCGAAACCGGTCTCGGATTGCCCATGAGCCATATGGTCAAATCCATCATATGTACGCCCAAGTCGATTAAGGGTCCTCCGCCGGACAACTCTTTTGTTGTAAACCATCCGCCTTTTCCGGGAATTCCTCTTCGTCTTACCCAACCGCATTTGGCGTAGTAGATTTCGCCCATTTTGCCGTCTTCCACGAACTTCTTAACAAAAGCGCTTTCCGCCGTAAAGCGGTTATTTCTCATGACCATTAAAAGCTTACCGGAGCGCTCGTAGGCCTCCTTCATCTTCAGCACTTCTTCGTAGTTCATGGCGTCCGGCTTCTCGCACATGACGTTTTTCCCTGCATTCAAAGCGTCTACGGCAATAATCGAATGGTATTTGTTCGGGGTGCAAATATCAACCAGATCCAAATCCTCCAAAGCAATTAAATCCTTGTAGTCTTCGAACACATAAGGGATGTTATGCTTCTGAGCGGCTTTTTCCGCCCGTTCCCTTATGATATCGCACACCGCAACCACTTCCACGTCCGGATTGGTCATCCAAGCTTCCAAGTGGGTCCCTCTTCCGATACCGCCGATTCCTACAACTCCAACTTTGATTTTTTTGCTCATAGATTATATCCTCCGTACACAATATCTACGAGCATTATACCATACCTATTGTGTAAAATATCCTCACAAAGCATATGAAATATGGCAAAACATCATCATTTTTCGATACGTACCTGGGTTCCGTTCACGTCCACCGCAAAATCCTCCGTAAATAGCATATCGGAAACCTTCACCGCTTCGTATCCTTTCATCCTTAACCTCGTCAATACCTCTCTCAACGTATCTTCTACAAATTTGCCGTTTGTTTTAAACAGAAATATGGACCCCGGCTTTACGTTCTCCATGGCCATTTCCACGGCTCGCTCTACGGGGACCTCCGGCTTCCAAGTCAGAGGGTCCGTATCATAGCGAACGGAGTACATACCCATCGCCGCCGCCGTCTTTACAACCCTGCCGCCGAAATCGTCGTAAGGCGCACGAAACAACGTGCATTCGTCCTTCGTTATCCTTTGAAGCGTCGCATTGCATTCTTGAATTTCACTCTTGATCACGTTTGCTTTTGCATCCCCTAATTGTCGGTAGCTGTAGGTCATATTCCCGATATCATGCCCTTTTGCCCATAAAGAAAGAACCGCCGATCGGTTTTCCAAGACCAATTTTCCGGGTATGAAAAACGTCGCTTTCGCATCGAATTCGTCCAATATATACATGATATTTTGTATCTCATCGCCGAAGGATAGGCAATCAAAGGTTAATGCCACTTGCTTTAGCTCCGTATCCACCGAACAAACGGGTACGGCGGAAATTCCGTTTATCGGTTTTGCCACATTGTAGAAATTTAGAACCCAAACGGTTAAAAACATAACCGTGACCAACAGACCGATACCGATTCTTCGAACCCATTTGCTTTTATTTCTATCTTCCATAATTCACACTCCCGCCATGTTGCTACTACATCATATTAAAAAAAAGGACAAATTATACCCTGATCCGACAAAAACAATCCACCGAAAAGACAAAATCGAAAATCCGCTTGCTGTGCGTTATCCACAAAGTTATCCACAATTTTGATAACATATCCACATCAAGTTATCCATATCCACGGGAGCGACGATTTTTTACGCGACGATTTTTTATGCGGAATTTCCTTTTTCAACATCAAGAAGAGAGGTTTTTCCGGTAAAATAGGAAGGGTGAAGAACCTGTTTCATAAGGAGGTAGATCTGATGCTGCTTGAGGACTTAAAAAAAAGAGAACTGCCACAGCTTACCGTATTCAATGACGGAACCCAATGCACCCCGGAATCCTGGCCAAAAAGAAGAGAAGAGCTTTTAACGTTGCTGCAAGAAAATATCTACGGCTATACCCCGGCACCGCCGAAAAAGGTAACGGGAAAAGTCATAAAAAAAACGCCTCCTCACGCCTTTGCAGGAAAAGCCATACACGAAACGGTGGAAGTGTCCTTCGATACTCCCTATGGCGACTTTTCCTTCCCTCTCCAAGTGATTGTACCTGTAAACGTTCCGAAGCCTCCCGTTTTTCTTCATATCGCTTTTCGTCCGGACATTCCGGATAAGTACACACCGGCGGAAGAGCTTATTGATAACGGATTCGCGCTGGCCTAGTTTTATTACCTAGATGTGGTCAACGATAACCACTTCGGCGATTATTCCGACGGTTTGGGAAAGCTTTTCATCGGTTCTCGAAAAAGAGAAAAGACGGAATGGGGAAAAATCGGCATGTGGGCATATGCCGCAAGCCGTGCCATGGACTATCTTGTAACCCGAGAGGACATCGATGCCGAAAAAGTGGCGGTGGTCGGTCATTCCCGTTTAGGAAAAACCGCATTGTGGTGTGCAGCCCGGGACACGCGCTTTTTCACCGCCATATCCAATAATTCCGGAAAAGGCGGTGCATCTCTCATGAGGCACGCAACCGGGGAAACGGTGAAGTCCTTTTTGGATGCCGGCAGCTGGGATTGGTTCTGTGAAAAATGGAAAGAATACCACGGACATGAAAATGAAATCCCTTACGACCAGCATTTCGTTTTGGCATGCATAGCTCCGAGATACATCCTGGTAGGCAGCGCCGAAATCGACCCCGGAGCGGACCCGAAATCGGAATTCCTATCCTGTGTAGCGGCCTCCGAGGTTTATCGTTTGTTAGGAAAAACAGGATTGGTCACCGAGGATAAATACCCGGTTCCCGATACCGCCCTCCACCAAGGAGAAATCGGATACCATATCCGCAAAGGCTTGCACTATTTCAGCCGCACCGATTGGCTGTACTACATGGATTATTTGAAAAAGAGGATTTAAAATACAAGGTCCAAAAATCGCTTGAAAAAACCGGTTTTTGGACCTTTTTCATCGATCTTTTTTCCGAATGGAAAGCTTGTAAAGATAACTTCGGCATGGTACTTTCAAAAAAGAATGACCGTTTTTACCAAAAAAACTTTTGATATAAAGGGCAAACGGAAGGAGGCCGGGCCAATGATTAAGACCTACAAATTGAAAGACGTTGAATTTGGCAATGGATGGACGGATTATGTGGAGAATCGATGGGAATACAAGCAATTTATCGACAACAAGGATTGGAGAGAAGGCTGGATTTCATTCGATTGCTGTTATTACCACAAAGACTCTAAAAGCCTTTTTTTAGGGGTCACGTCTTTTGACGGTGACATATTCTATGAATTCGACGTAAAAACAAAGGAATTCGTCAACATGGGATTCAAGAAAATCGGGAATCCTTACGATGCGAAATTCCACCGCTCGCTATGCTATCATCCTCAAACCGAAACCTTGTATGCCGCCGTGGCTCTGCTCCATTGCACGGATCGATACAAGGAGGCTCCCGGAGGTGCGGTCGTTGCGGCATCCGTTGACGGAAAGCGTCTTGAAAAATTGTCCGTCCCCATCCCTCATGTCTACATACAAGCTTGCGACATCGACATTGCGAACAACAAGCTGTACTTACAATTCTTCACGCCTGAGTACATCGGAGAATTTGATCTTTGTACAAGAGAGTTTCGCTTGTTAGGCTTAGCGGGATCCGGTATCGGCGGAATGGCACAGGGACAAAACATTCTTGTCGACAAGGAAGGAAATCTCTGGGGCGCATGGTGCTTGACAAGGGCTTGGCAGGATAAACCGGGAAAAGACGTCAATCGGATATTTATTAAAAAAGCTCATGAGCCGGAAATTACTTGGTTGAATTTCGGGCTGCCTTACTCCGACGGCGAATACGGGTATAACAAGGCGGATGCGTTTTTTGAACTCGGCGATGATCACCATATCTACGTCTCGGACGTCAAAGGAAGCTTGTATCGAATTTCCAAAGAAACCTATCAAGTAGACTTCTTGTTTAATCCCGTTCCTTACGGTAAAGGAAGATTTTCCGCCATGATCAAGGCGGCAAACGGAGATGTTTACGCGGCGGTTGGCAAAGACGAGGATTGCCAAATCATCAAAGTGAACCTTTGTGAAGGCACATATGAGAAAGTATGCTCTTTACAAGATCAAAACGGTATTGTATGCCGACAAATTCACCACATGACCGAAGGTCCTCACGGCATTCTGTATTGCTGCGAAAACGACAACCCGAAAAGAAGCAGCTATTTATGGGAAATCGATTTACGATAGTACAAAACAAACACTGAATATAGGATAAAAAGAATATGATCATTCTTGATTGCAATGTCACTTTACCGTGCATGATGAAAAAGGAAAGTATACGGCAATATATGGAGGAGTATAAAATCCGGTATTGCGGTCTTCGAAGCCAATATGCCGTAACATACCATCCTTTGGACGGGAACGCCGACTTATGGAATCTTGTGAAGGACAACCCTGCCATTTTACCGGTGTTTACCGCCCTACCTTCCGTGGGAGGTGATTTTCCGGACGAAGAAGAATTCGCCGCCGACGTTATAAAAAAGAAGGGAATCGGGGTATATTTCGAGCCCTTCGGTGACGAGCTAACGAAGTCCGCCTGTCTTTGGACCATGGGACGGTATTACGAGGTTTTATCCTCGTACAAGCTTCCTCTTATGATCAAGGCCGAAAAAATCTCCTTTCACGTTATTTACGAGCTGTCAAAATCATATCCCTCATTAAAAATTGTGCTTTTGGACATCCGGTACGCTATGATAAAGGATTTATACGGGCTTTTGGATGCAACCCGGAACCTGTACTTGGAAACATCCGGTTTGAAGGGCTATCGGATGATTCATGATATTTGCAAAAAATACGGCGCCGTGCGCCTTGTATTCGGGTCAAGATTTCCCGTTTTTGAACCCGGCACTTCCTTAGCGGACCTTTTGACCCACCGCAGCTGTGTTCAGCCCACCGTTTCCCTGGGCTGATAGGTTCTGC
>JAAYHZ010000068.1 GCA_012744235.1 Clostridiaceae bacterium | reverse complement strand
GAGGCTTCGGGCAGAAGCTGATCGTTTTAAAAATCGACAACGAATATTTCCATGACGCTCCCGTAGTTTTTCACTATACCAAGGAAATGTACTACCGATTATTAGCATTTAAATTCTTGCCCGAAGAAATGGATCGAATTCTCTATCTGGATCCGGATATTTTGGTTATCAATTCGATTCGTACATTATACGATACCGAGCCGCAAGGATGCCTTTATGCAGCGGCCTATCACAATATTTTAACGGTAAAGGAAATCAATCGCATCCGCTTGTATCCTTACAAAATCAATGCCTACTTTAACTCGGGCGTATTGCTTATGAATTTGAAGCTGCAAAGAAAGCTTGTGGATGAAGAAGAGATCTACTCTTTTATTGAAAAAAACCGAACAAAGCTCATCCTGCCGGACCAAGATATTATCAACACCCTTTATTCCGACAAGATTAAAAGCTTGGACGAGAAGCTGTATAATTACGATACGAGATATTACAACTACTACAAAGTGACGACCAACAATACCTGCGATATGGACTATATCATGAGGAACACGGTGATCCTCCACTTCTGCGGCAAAAAGAAGCCGTGGCTTAAAGGCTATAGCGGAAAGTTCCATTCTCTATACAAGCATTACGAAAGAAAAGCCATTCCCGAATGATACGAGGACAAAAAAATCACCTCTTTTCGAATCCCGAAAAAGAGGTGATTTTTTATCCCTGTTCCTTTATATCTCCAACAAATTCTTTTCCTCTACCGGCTTCGATAAATCGTCCGGAATCAGGAAGGTCTTGATTTCACATTTGCCGAATTCCGCGCTCCATTCTCTTTGAAGCATCGGGAGTTTAATATCGGTTTTCACGGCTTTTCCCGATGTCTCGTAGCATCTTAAGACATATCCGTCGTTGTCTTCCGATCTTTTGAAAACGGCGGCGATAATATGATCCGCGGATATTCGAATTCCTTCCATGGATTGAGGCAGCGGTCCTTCGTGGTACGTTTCCATAATTCCTACGGGGCTTACGTTAAGCTCGTAAGCCTTTTTCACGATTTGGGCATCCTGAAAGCCTCCCTTATGAGGTACCAAGACATATCGGAATTCTTGTACGCCTTGGTCTTGGAATTCGCACCAATCGTCCCGATACCGTTGGCCGTAGTGGTCCGCAAAGACGGAACCGTTGGCTACGGTCATCCGCATATCGTTACCGAGAATGCCGAAGCTGTATTTGGAATCGTTGAGGATCGACAAACCGTATTCCTCTTCACCGGATTTTCCGGTAACGTCGATCCACTGCTGGCCGGGCTCCTCTTCACCGTTGGTCGGCCTTTCGATGTACCCGTAGGGGATTTCGTAATAAGCCTTCGGGTCTTCCGTGTTCACCGGGAATGAAAGCTTCAGCATCTTATGCTTTTCTCTCCAATCCAATTTCACCCGCACTTCGATTTCCGGCTTGTCTCGGTATACGATAAAGTCCTGCCGCAGGATCGAATCGTTGTATCGGCTTGTTACACGCAGAGTCCATCTTAACGGTCCGTTTTCCATTAATTTTACCGTAGCGTCGGCAAAGCGGCCGATTTCATCGGCAAACTCGAAAATGCCGTGAGCCCAAGTATCGCAACGGTTAATGTCAATGACGACGGGAACGGCTCCCCTTCCTTTGAAAACCTCCCGGTCGTATCTTTTGTCGTACAAGCTTTTAATATATCCCGTGTGCTCTTCCAACTCCAGCCGGATATAGGGGGTTTCCAGTACATTCTTTTGATTCGTTTTTACTTCTTCCGTCCGATCCGACATTTCGAATTCCTTCTCTCGATACACCCAAAACACTCGGTATCCGAAGGCCGGAATGACGGCTTCAAAAAGAGTGCTCCATTTATCTTCGCCGTTGGTTCGAGACGCCCTTACGACTTGCAAGGGAAGCGGGTTTCCTTCATGGTCCGTCACGCCTTTGACAACGGCGTATACTTGGACATGACACTTTCTTTCCCAAGAAAGCGGATTAAACACGACAAAGGGCGTGCCCTTTTGTTCGTATTCCCACAAGGACCAATGGCTTTCTTTGCTCCTATGCTTTGCGCCGGTGGACATGGTATCGACAGCCCAAGACAGCTTCTGAACGGCCCCGTTGAGAATCCAATCGGCCGTATGGAGCGCCCAGCCGTGGAATTCCTTCGCATCGTCATAGGCTTCTTTGATGCTGCAGCCGCCCATAATATCGTGAAAATGATTGAACAAAACCTTTTCCCATGCGGTCCGAAGCTCCTTACCGGGGTAAGGGTAATTCAGCAGCTGTCGGGCAATGGTTGCAAGCTTTTCCGCACTTACGAGCCGATGCTCCGCTTTTCGATTGTCGGCCTTGATCTGCCAACAAGCGGAATAACAGCCGCTGGCATGGTGCTGCAGGTCGTCATTTACCGTCGGCAAATCGTTTGTTTTCCCCTCTAAAGATTCAAAATACCGTTTCGGAGAGCTGAAAACAATGGAATCGCCCTCTTGCTGCTTTTGCATTTCTTTTATGGCCTTAATATTGGCAATGGTGGGGCCTCCCCCGTGGTTTCCCACTCCGTAAAAGCACATAAAGTCAATGTCTTGCTCTTCGGCCAAATCGAAGGTTTGCCGTATCTTGTCCTTTACCTCGTGATTGCCTTTGCTTGTATAGCTGAAGGGAATTTTAAAAGCCAAAACTCTGCTGCCGTCCGGACTCTCCCACCAAAACACGTTGCCCGGCAAAGTTTTTTCATGATCCCCCGGCCTTTGGAATACGTAATAGTCCATGCCGCTTTTTTTAAGGATTTGAGGCAGCATGCCGTTATGGCCGAAGGAGTCCACGTTATACCCTACTTTCGCCGTTTTCCCGAACTTGTCCATAAAATATCGCTGGCTGTACAGGACATGCCGAGCAAAGGATTCTCCCGAAGGGATATTGCAGTCGGGCTGAATCCACATTCCGCCTACAATCTCCCAACGTCCTTCCTTTACCCTTGATCGGATTTCCTCAAACATCACAGGATCGTTTTCTTCTACCCATTTGTAGTAGGCTGCGCAGGCGCTTGTGAAAATGAAATCCGGAAATTCCTTTATCCTGTCCAAAGCCGATTGAAAGGTGGCTTTGACCTCCGCGTAACCCTCCTGCCACCGCCATAGCCATACGGGATCGATATGGGCATTGCCGATAAGATGAATTTTATGCCGCTTATTCATCGTCCATTCCTCCCCTCCATTATTTTTGACTTTATCATGTATGGATGCCTTGTGTATCATTCGATGCTATCTTCTTTATCCTCCGTAACGGCGATAGCATCAATCTCGATTAAGAACAAAGGATTCGCCAAGCCTGCAACCTTAAGAACGGTAATCAAAGGAGGATTCTTTAATACACCGACGGTTTCCCGGAACGCTTTAAAGCCGACTGCAGGATCGCATCCTTCGACCATATAGATATTCAGTTTGATTACGTTATCAAAGGTAGCGTTTTCGGATGCCAAAGCGATTTTAATATTCTCCAGGGCTTGCTTTGTTTGAAGCTCAAAATTGTCCTGCCCCACCAATTTGCCTTCGGCGTTTATGGCGTTTTGCCCGCCGATATAAACGGTCTTGCCCTTGCCGCTTACCGTAACAACCTGACTGTAAAACTTCGAATCGTATAATCCTTTCGGATTGCCGTATTTTACCGATAAAGATTCCATGCTCGTTTACCTCCCGTATATGAAAGCTTTTATATCATCAAAGCCAAAGTAAGTACCCTCATTTTCTTCCGATATACAGCAAATGATTGCTCATGCCGAGAAATTCGGGTTTTTCACAAATCATAGCGTGATACTTAAGATATTGGGCATATTCATCGTCGTCCATGGCATCGATTCTCTCCTCCATAAGCTCGCTTGCACCGTCTTGGGCAACGGCATGCAAAAGGGTGATTCCGTTTTCCAAAAGCATCCTCTTGCTTTCATCAACCGTGAAAAAAACGAAGGGAAAATCGCTAAGGCGCATGGTTTCACGGTTATAATCGCCGGTTTTAAAATAGCGGGGGTTGTACATGAGCTCCGTTAAAAACACCATATCGTGATTGATAAAGGTAAAGAAAATAACGCCGTCTTTTTTGCATACGCGCTTTGCCTCGTCCATGGCTTTCTTTCGATCCGAGGCTTGACGCAGGTGGTATAACGGTCCCATAAGCAAAACAATATCGTAGCTATCATCATCAAAGGCCGATAAATCCAAGGCGTTGCCTTGGAACAGGCGAATATCCATATTCTTTTGCATTTTGCTTTGGAAAAATTCAATATTCCGGTCGGCCAATTCAAGGGCATCCACCCGATATCCTAAACCTGCCAAATACAAGCTATATGCTCCGGCACCGGCACCGATATCAAGTATGACGGCGCCCGGTTTTAAATATTTTTCGATATACCGAACGGTTGTAAGAAACTCGACTCGAGCGGATTTGGAACGGGACAGCCGCGCGTCCTCGTTAAAAATTCGATAGAGCTCGTTCACAAGATGCGTATCTTCTTTCTTTTTTCTCAATTCTTCGATATCCATGAATGATCTCCTTTTTGGGAAGCACGGAATCAGGCCTCCGCACTTATTATGTTATTAATAGAAGGAATACTCCGACAACGCATCATGCTCCCGAACGTATTCGCGGATTTTCCTCGTTATAGTCTTAAGCAGCGGTGTAGAGTTCGTGGAGTATACTCGACAAGAGTAACCGTGATATGATTTTTACTTTATTCGATTCACACAAAAAAGATAAAGTAAAGGAGGTCATACCGCGGTTACTAATAATAGAATGTCACTTTTAGAGCAACTTAGCAAGTATGTTGTTGAAAAAGATCAGGATTTTTTAAAGGAAGCACTCACGCTGTTAACCAATGCTCGTCGAAACATTCATAGTTCGAAAGATAAAGGCCCTCGTTTCCGAGGGGATCGAGGGCTTGTACCGTGCTGCATATAGATAAATTCCGTTAGAAACGGTATGCAATAAAACTGTCGGGATCAAGAATCGTCCGGTCGGATGGGACTTCACCTACATCGGGAATGGACATCAGCTCGCCATCACGTAATGCGGATTGGTGCGCGACCAAGCCGGGCAAAATATACTCGGCGGCCCGCCATGCATGATTCGGGGGCAATTGGTTGGTAGCAAGAGCCTTCATAAAGTCATCGACAAGAAACTGATGGGAACCATAGTGTCCATTGGGCAACCCTTTAAAGGAATCCGGCAACCGATAGGTATGATGCACCTTTGCTACCGAGGAATGGAAGTCACGAGCGATTGTCGAGTGTTCACCCTGCACGGCAGGCGAAGGATCACGGCGGCATGTGAGAAGCGGCGTCACATCCTCTATATCATTACGGTCGAGAGTTGTCCACACCGAGGTAAGTGCGTTTTCTTCGAAGCTGCCCAAGGTACCAAACAGGCTTACATCCTCTCCTACCTTACCGGACCATCCTATGCGGCGGAATTCGTTGATGCGCATCATGCCACCGTCAGAGGTGCGAAACAGTGCCGTTTCATTACTAAAGGGATTATCCCATAGGTTACCGCCTTTTCGAAAAATACCATCCATGTGTCGGTCTATGTATCCAAGGCAGGACACTTTCAGTGCTTTCGCACCGGTCACCGACAAGACAAGACTTATCGAATGGGTAGGATAGTGCATCGGCGGTATGCCGGCAACCCGTTTCCAATCCGCACCGCCTGATCGGCGGAAGGCATCGTAGAAGCCGTGGCTCATATCGTGAAAATATCGGGCTTCACCATACACAAAATGGCCGAAGGCGCCTGCCTTGAAGCGGTCACGGCAAAAAACTGCGCTGGGATAGTAATAACTTGTCTCGCCTGTCATATAGATCAGACCGGTGCGCCGGACCAATTCGAGAATCTCAAATACTTCATCCTGCGTCTGGGCCATAGGCACTGCACAATATACATGCTTTCCGGCTTGCAGCGCACGTTTGACCTGCTCGCCATGTAAATGGCGCTGTGTAAAAATCGCGACGGCATCCACGTTTGTTTTAAGCATTTCGTCTAACGAATATACATATCTTTTTATCTGGAAGTCCTCCGCCATCTTTTCGACCCGCTCCTTGATCAGATCGGCAAGCACAACTTCATCCGTAAAGGGATGGTTTTTAAAGAGAGGAACAAATCCTCTCGCAAAGCTGCCGGTTCCAACTATACCAATTTTAAAACCCATATTAATATCCTCCATTCACTGTAAGAATAATACTTTATGTATTCGTATTGTTTTTAAATTCGTGAAAATGTTTGATTTATAATATTTCGTCCATGGGTGCGGGATATATGTTGTAGTAAACCGTCACAATGGCTTTGGTATCCTTCGAGATCCGATGACTAATATCCTTCGGGTCTATGCATAAGGTATACCTTTCTATGTCTGCGAAAACCACGATGGCCTTCAACGCCCATATACATCCTTTCTTAAGAATATTGGTTTTAGTTTTATTAAAAATATTTTAACAGGATGTCTTCTTCTTTTCAATCATAGCCGGTATTTTACACCTTATTCCCTACAATAACTTTACTCGTTGTAGCAAGTATAAGGGGCGGACAAGATCGTCCGCCCCTATGTTATGGGATGTGTTATGCTTTAATATATATTAATTTGATTCTTTACTTTATTTTCCCAACAGCCTTCGACAATGCCGGCTTCGACCGGCAGCGTGATGGCGTCCTTTGCCCACGAGTCCATCCGGTCGGCGTCGGTGAAGTCGGATAATGTCTTGCCGGTATGGTTCTGCGGTAGACGGCCCATGACTTTGAGTACGTTGTATAGCAAAGTAAACATTTCCTGACGTGTGATCTGTTTGCTCGGCGCATATCGGTTATCTCCTACGCCTTCTGCAATCTTGAGCCTTTTTGCGCCGCAAGATAGCCGGTGTAATACGTATTGCCGGCATCGGAAAAGTTATCGGTAGGGTTCATATCCGGTTCGATACCGTAGGCTCTCATCAGCATTACGATGAACTCTCCGCGTGTCAGCATGGAGCTCGGGCTGTAACCGTCAATGTACCGGACGACGATGCTTTCGGGATGAGCAAGCTCTTCCTCCGTCGGCGTATAAGGAATAGAGACCGTTACCGGAGCATCGGGGTTATTCCAGTCGATTTGCGCGCCGTCAATAGAAAGCATAAGCCGAATCAGCGGCCTTGAGCCTATGGCAGCCTTGACATCCGGAGGTAAACCGTTCTTATCTCCTTGGCCTATCGTTACGGTTCTCTTGCTCCCGCTTATGCCTTTTAGCATATCGGCCGGAATGGCTATGCTGCCCGTATCGGTATTGAATGTAAGGGTTCCCTGCTTTTCATTCGCCGACAAGCTTGCTACGGAGATGCCGAGGGCATATGCGTTAACACCCTGAACGGAAGGCATGGTAATCTCAACATCACCCAACGCAAGGTCCGGAGAGCCGGCGTCTATAAACGCGGTTTTGGTAACATCTTCGACCGTAACTAAAAGAGAGAGCTCGGTGCCGTCAGGCATTTTAACCTTCGCTTTATACTCCGGCGTTTTCGGGATTCCGGATGTATCGATTACTATCTTAGGCTCACTTTCCGTCTCAGGGAATGTTGCGGTTATAACGCCGGAATTTGCGGCATTGTTTGCGGAGGATGCTCCCGCCACGGTGAAAAAGTCCTCCGTTATACCGTTCAGGGTATAGCCCGACTTTAACCGTATATTTGACCCGTTCGAATGATGACATGATCCGAATGAGTTCTCGTCAATTACAGGTATATACTCTTCATTTTTGCAGGCATCCGAGATGAAGGTTGTGCTTATGTAGACGAATCGAACATCGGGCGATAAATTTTCTATCAATCCGGATAATTCGATTTTGGATAGCGATTCTTCGTCATTTTTGCTAACAAGACACCAAACAATGGTATCCGGTTTTAGTTCTTCGAGGAATACGCATACTCTCTCAACATCCAAATCATGTATTTGCTCCGTTTCCTATCATGTATTTTTTCGAATAGGCTTCGAAATACTTTTCATAGGTTTCGCTTTTCAGTCGTTTTACGCTGTCCAGATATTCATGGGTATCAAAGGAATCCGATTCCAATGCAATCATCGCCACAGCGATATTGGAGCAGTGGTCCGCGATACGCTCAAAATCGTTCAAAATATCGTTGAATACAAAACCGGAATTCAGGGAGCATAAGCCGTTTTGCAGCCTTTGAACATGATGGAGCTTCATTTCCCCGCATAAATTGTCAATTAGCTCTTCCAAGGGCTCTATTCTTTCCGCAAGCTGCAAATCGTTATTAATAAAAGCATCAATCGCCGTTGACGCAATTTCTGCGACGGCATTTCCGACTATACGCAGCTCATTCTTCGCATCCGCTGAAAAAATGACTTCTTTTTCGTGGATCTCCAATGCCGCATCCGCCAGGTTCACCGCGTGGTCGGATATCCGTTCAAAGTCGGTAATGGTATGTAGAAACTTTCCCGTGCTCTCGTTTTGCTTGTCGGTCAATTCCTTGCTTGTAATTTTTAATAGATACGTCCCGAGCTTATCCTCATAACGGTCTACGGTATTTTCAATGGATTGTACACGTTCATAGTTTTCCTGCGAAAAATTATTAAGAAGTTCAAACGACAGAAACAGATTTTCTTTTGCTATAACAGCCATATCATTAATCGCATCGCGACATTGCTCGATAGCCAGTGCAGGGTGGGCTATAAACCGTTCTTCTAACGGCTTTAGCGGCAGGTCATCAACACTTTTTTCTCTGGCGGGGCGAACAAGCAGGTTGGATATCGCTTCAATTTGCTTAACCAAGGGATATAGGACGACGACTACCACTAACCGATAGACACTGTTAAGAATAGCAATCGTTATTATGGTCATGGTTGTACCCATGAAAGAAAAATTTAAAAAACCATTTAAAACGTAAAATAGCGACGCACATAAAATTACACCAAGCGTGTTGCTGGTCAGGTAAGCCAAAGCGGTACGCTTTCCATTCGCAGTGGCACCGATGGCGGATAACAGGACGGGAACCGCTGCTCCAATGGCGATACCCATGATTAAGGGGAGCGCCATATCAAAATGAACAGTACCCGTCATGGCCAATGCTTGCAAAATACCTACCGCAGCAGAAGCGCTTTGCAAAATGCTCGTAAAGATAAGACCCGCAAGAATACCCAAAAAAGGATTGGAAAACTCCGTAATAATGCGAATAAATTGTTCGCTATCCTTTAAAGGCGCTACGGCATCACCCATAACGGACATACCGAACATCAAAACCGCAAATCCGAGAAACACATTTCCCAGATGGTTTTTAAAGCGTTTTTTAGAGAACATACGAAAGTAGATACCGACTAGCGCCGCTAAGCAAGTTAACGTAGCGGAGGAGAACAGCATGAGCCAACCGGAGCCGGCATTGAGTCCGGAAAGGCAGATAATCCAACCGGTAATGCTGGTACCGAAAATCGCGCCTAACACAATAGGAATGGCTTGTCTGACCTTCATAATGCCTGAATTGACAAAGCCTACGACCATGATTGATGTGGCCGAAGAAGATTGAATGACCATGGTAATTCCTGCTCCAAACAGGAGTCCTTTAAATGAAGTTCCCGTGAGCTTGTATAAAATAACCTCCAATTTATTTCCGGCTACCTGTTTTAAACCGTCTCCCATCAGTGTCATACCGAAAAGAAACAAGGCCACGCCGGTGACCAAACCAAAAATGTCTGATATGTCCATGTAATCTCCTTCCTTGTACTATACCCGAACCGATTTTTCTTTATCTATCTTCCTCGCATAATTTTCTTCCAAATCAACGACTGCACCTACATACGACAGTCATGTGCGGCGCAAGTGCGTGTGGTATTACGCTTTGTCTGTTCATAAGATATATAAAAAATCATACTTGTCCACAGCATAATACCCAGAACAATATACCGGAATCGCTGAATAAAATCCATGGATTTTTTAAAGATGAAACATGAGTAGTACTAAGAGAAAACATAACCTAAAACTGCAAAAAAAAGCTGCGAACCCTGTGTTTGGTTTTAAACACAGGGTTATTTCATTCGAGCCGACATAAATTCAAATAAAAACCATAGCTGCAACCGAATACCGGGCAGGTTATTTTCGTATGACCGGAATCCAAAATTCTACACTGTAGCCCGTCTGTTCATCGCCGTAATACACTTCCAAATCATAATCGCAATCGGCATGCTCGTAGCTTGCCACGGGAAACCACTCGGAATAGATTCTTCTCCAAACCTCATGAAGCTTTTCATCATCGCTTTCGCTTTTCCATTCGGTTTGAAAAATCGCCCATGTCTGCTTGGGAATAGAAAGAACGGTATATCCGGGCGGAACGGCTCTATCTCGTTTAATACAGCCTAGCATATAGGACAAGTTTCCGTTAGGATTGTGGGCGTACGTTACTCCGACATCGACTAATTCTCCCGATTTTTTGCCGGCGGCTTGCAAAAGCTCTTGGAACCTTCCGTCTTGTACGCATTTCAACCAAAATTCAGGGATGTCTTTGAAGCATTGCCCGTTTATAACCGTTGTTTTCAGTTCAAGTCCAAACACCTCAAACGTTTCTTTTTGCTCAATACGATAATTCATTTCAGTTGCTCCTTTAATCGATATGGAGAAGGTTATTTTCGGAAAAGCTTTCAAAGAAACACCGATGTCGTGCGCCGCCATCGGCATTACTCCGTGCAGGTTTTAAAAGCCCGGCTAAAGGCCTCCGGCGACTCGTATCCGTATTTTATCGCTACGTCAACCGCTTTGATATTGCTTGTTTGCAAGTCAAAGGCTGCTAACGTTAACCGTCTGCGCCTGATATATTCGGATAACGGAATGCCGGTTAAAAATGAAAACATCCTTTGAAAATGATAGGTCGAGCAACAAGTAATTTGCGCCAATTTCGCGTACGATATTTCTTCCGCCAAATTTCGCTCAATATAGTCCATAGCTTTGTTCATCCTGTCAAGCCATTTCATCCGACTCCCTCCCCTCTCCATTCATATTATCACGGTCTATTTTTGATCTCCTTGCATTTGATGCACTTAAAAATCATGCATATAACAACTTCATATTCTATTACAAGGTGAATCATGTAGACTTGTACGAGAGGACTTTGCACGGCAACGACGTCAGCCATCATTCCGTGCCTTAAAAAGAGCAATCTGTCTTTTTATGTATTTATAAGATTCCATTAATCCGTGATCTCGGGAATACGCTTAATCCGCGGATCCGTAAAAATATCATATTCATCAAAGCTCTGTGTACTGAACTCCGAT
>JAAYHZ010000011.1 GCA_012744235.1 Clostridiaceae bacterium | reverse complement strand
TTTTGAGCCAATCACGTTCAAGAACGAGTTGACCGACTTTTTGTTGCCGGTACGGAGGACTCCAATATGCCTTCGACGGAAATCACGGCGGACCTTTTACAAGATGATGCCATCAACGTTTTGGATTTGTTGCTTGCCTGCGGCTTAACGCCCTCAAAAAGCGAAGCAAGGCGCCTTGTTCAGCAGGGAGGCTTGCAAATCGACGATGTAAAAATCGAATCCATCGACCATACGGTTACCGCCGAAGAGTTGAAGACAGGCGTAAAAATTAAAAAGGGAAAGAAAACCTTCCACAAAGCGTATATGAATTGACGAAATGCACCGGTTTATCAATAGGAAAAAGGGCTGCAAAATGAATTCTTCTGCAGCCCTCTTTTTTATGCCAAATCCTTCTTATATTTCGATTACTTCTCCGCCCGCCTTGACGGTAATTCCTTCAAGATTTCCGTAAAGGGTTTTCACGTTGTACTCCGGTTTGCCGGTTTGCGGGTTCCGTTTTTGCTCGAATATTCCCCAGGCTTTGCCGCAGCTGAAGAAGCACCGGAAATCCTCTTTGTTGATAACCGGGTTGAATTCGATAACTCCTTCAACCAAGTCAAACTTGTATCCGCACAACGCGATCAACAAACCCCAGCTTGACATGGATCGGACGTAATGGTGTCCGCATTCCACTTCATTCCAAGGATTTCTTTTGAATCCGTCGTGGCGGTCCCGAACGGCTTTGACGATCTCCAAGCCTTCGTTTATAAATCCTTCGAAAATCAAATGAGCCGCCACCTGGTACTCGAAGCCGGTCCAAACCTCGTCGCAATAGACAAAGGGGAATTTGGGCCTTCCGCCTTTGGGCCAAGTGCAAAGAACCAAGCCTTGTTCGTCGTTGAGGGCATAGGTCCTTTGTACGTTGTGGTGGTCGGAAAGGTCTTTAAAGAAGTTGTATTTGTATATGGAATGGACGGCTTTTTTTACATGCTCTTCGGGAAGGATATAGCCCAATCCGACGATATGGGAGTTCAATTGTCCTAGAAGCTGATCGGACAAGCAGCCTTTCCCGTACTGGTATTTGTACCGATTCACATCGTCAATGACCTGGATGTAGTATTCTCCGTTCCATAAAAGAGCGTCCATTTTTTTAGAGCCTTCTTGAAGGGCTTTTTCGAATTTTTGCTTGCTTTCGAAATCTCCCATGGCTTCCGCCATTTTTGCACCGGCCTTTAGCGCTCCGTAGAACATGGAATTCGTGAGGCTGTTGGGACCGTAAAATTCAATATCGTAGGTATTGTGCTGTTGGCTGTCCAAGACGAAATCGCCGTCCTTGTCCCAGTAGGTAAATGCAAAATCCAAAGCTTTTTTCGCGTTGTCCCATACGGATTCCAAAAGCTTTCGGTCTCCGCTGAATTTCCAATCCCGATACAGCCGTATAATGCAGCCTAGCTGGCCGTCTGCGGCAGGGTGGTAACGGTGGGCGCTGCCGAAAAGCTTCATGGTTCGAAAAGCCATTTTGCCGTCTTCTTCCGTCTCCACGTTAAATTCCGTTCTTCGCATATCCTTTTCCAAGTCCGGGTACAAAAAGGCCAAGGTCTGGGCATAGTTCCATACGTGGGTGCAGTTGCCTTCGCAGCAGCCGGATTGGTCGAAGCAGCCTTCGTAGCCGAAAAACTTCCCGTTTTTTAATCGGAAGCAAGTGGTACTGCGAAGAACGGTCATGTTGCTTGCAATGGCGTCAACGACAAAGGGAGGAAGAGAGCTTTCGAACAAAGCCTTGTGAAAATCCGAAGTGGCTTTATACAAACGGTCGAAGTTTTCAATCATGTACTCCGCTACATGCCAGGAGCTTTTGAAAAGATTGGCATAGTAGTTTTGGGTAATTTTGCATTCGCATCGGGGACCGCAGCATTCTTGGCTCCAGCCTTCCATGCGGTTGGGAAAATACCAAGTGAGGAGAAACAAAAAATCCTTGCTTTCTCCCCCTTCCAATGTGTCGGATACGGCCATGCTCCCGATTTTCGCTAACCTGTTGTTTTCTTCATAAACGACGGGGTTATCCTCCAGCCTTCCGTCCTCGGTAAAATCGTCCCACATGTCGTGGATGCCGTCCCACCAGTCCTTATGCATCCAGTGGGTTTTGTATGTTACCTTTGGAGCGGTGGTAACAACGGACAAATTCCCGTATTTCAAATTCTTTTCCGAAAGCTTGGTATTGGTTAAAAAAAGTCCGGAAAAGCCTTTCCCTCGGCGAAATTCGTTGATATTTCCTTCGGGGAAGCTCCTTGTCAGGTTTTCAAACCGATCGTACCCTGTAAAACCGACGGGATTCAGCATGGAAGCGGCAATGGACAATTCCGCCTTCTTGTCCGTTTTGTTTTTTACGCGATACCGAAGTACGGCACAAGGAATGCTCGAGTCGTCGGTATTCAAAGGAATCATGGGGGTAAAGGCTTCCAAAGTGACTTCCACCGGCATTCTTCGATCCTTCAACGAGATTTCGGCAAAAGGGTATTCTCCTTTGAGCTCGGATTCTTCGAATCGGGGCAGTCCCGCCGTTGTTCCGGAATGAAAGCCGTGGGATTTGGAAAAGGGAGGGTTGAGCTTGGATTCAAGGACCTTGCAGATAGGGGGTTGTCCTTCCTCTTGGACCCTTATGGCAAAGAAGGAATAATGCAAAGAAACCCCTTTTCCGGGGACGTTAAATATTTCCCAGTCGCGAAGCTCGCCTCGGGCGCCGACGGATACATTTCCGGTTCCGATGCCCCCCAGCAAAAAGGCGGCTTCCGTGGCCGTACCGGGAAAGACTCTTTGCTTACCCGGTTTGTGAAGATCATTGGTAATGCTCATTTTTCGACACCTCAAAAATCTTTTTATGATTTAACTAGTCAATTTCTAAATGGCACTCAAAAGAAGTTTTGGGATGAAGTAATTGAAA
>JAAYHZ010000067.1 GCA_012744235.1 Clostridiaceae bacterium | reverse complement strand
GAGTAAAAGAGAAGATATTTTTGTATACTCAAAATCAATTTGAAAAATGAATTTCACATCATTGAACTCATAAGGAGGATCGGTATGAACTCTGCCGTAGCGAAAATAGGGGCGATGATTGCCGGGATATCGGTTATCGGTTTTGCTTTGTGCATGCTTTTTGACTTTGACTTTGGAAGCTACCTTGTATGCATGTTTCTTGCCTTTGGCTTTGTAATGATGACGGCCGGGTTTCATGCCGAAAGCGATAAAGAGCACAAGGCGGCTGCCAATACGGCTTTGGTGTTATCCGGGGTTTATGCAGTATTCATACTTTTCGTATATTTTGCACAAACAACGGCAGTAAGGCTCGATTCGTTAGGGGAGAAAGCGCTAGCCCTCCTCGATTATAGCCGGTTCGGGTTATTCTTCTATTACGATCTGTTAGGTTACGGAGTCATGTCATTGTCAACCTTTTTCATCGGTCTTACGATTAATGCCAAGACGGTGCCGGACAAATGGCTTAAAGGGCTTCTAACGGTTCACGGAATCTTTTTTGTTAGCTGCTTTATCATACCGATGTTAGGTGTTTTCCGTTCGGATATGACCGGCGCCGACCGGATCGGTACGTTGATTTTGTTGGTTTGGTGCCTTTACTTTTTGCCCGTATGTATACTGTCGTACTTTCATTTTGCGAAAAAAGCGATTGATTAAAAATATCCGCCCCTTGTACTTTTTTAATATAACCGATAATGCATCGACGGTCCTTCCTGAAAAAAGATATAATCGATTATGTAAATACATGGGATTCCATGAAAGAGATACAAGCATGAGGAGTAGTAAAGAGCAACGGAAGTAAAGAATAATGCACCGGTTAAAAACACAAAGGTTTGCTGCTGCCTTTTTACAACGGAAAACGAAAGCATTCAATTTGCTCTTTCCAAGGGATTTTTGTCCGGTGACGGTATTTATCATATGGCAAGAGATTTGGATGAACCGATCATGGAGCCTACTGTTCCCGAAGGCTTGAACATCATTGAGTGGAGGATGGAAACCAAAGAAGAAAAAGCAAAATACATAAAAGCATACAATGCGGCTTTCCCCGAAAAACCGTGGAACGTTGAGGGCTTGGAGCATTTTATGAAATCCGATATGTGGATTTCCGGCACAACGATAACGGCCTTTATGAACGGTGAGATTGTGGGGAGTGTCATGCTGTATTGGAAACCGGAAGAAGGGGAACAAGGAGAAAAGCAAGGATTTACGGAGCACATTTTTGTAATGCCCCCATGGAGGAAAAAAGGGGTAGGAAGCGCTTTGATTGGCAAGGGGCTTTCCTACCTAAAAAAACACGGTGCAAAAACCGCCTTTCTTGAGGTGCGGGCGAACAATGAAAATGCTTTGAATGTATATAAGCGGATGGGATATCGAGTCGTGAAGGAACAAAAGGTTTTGGAATATACCTTATAAATAATTACTAAAAAAGGAGCCAAAGTTTATGGCGGAACTGCCTGAAATTGCGAAGCTATCGGGACAAATGAGGGAAACTTTGTACGGGAAGACCGTAAAATCCGTAATTTTGCTGCAAGAAAAATGCGCAAATATTCCTGCCGACGAATTCCAAAAACGAGTTACGGGCGGGCGGATTGAGGATGTCCGGAATAAAGGAAAATGGATTATTACAAAGCTCCAT
>JAAYHZ010000066.1 GCA_012744235.1 Clostridiaceae bacterium | reverse complement strand
ATCCTCCGCATTTCCCAATCTCGGCTATGCCATCGAATACGAATTGGGACCCGGAGAAATCGTTTTTGTTTCAAACGACGGCATCGAACAAATATCTCCTCCGAAAGACAAAATGAAGATATGCGCCTTTTTATGGGTGTATTACGGCTATCCTTCTTCCACGTACCAAGGCGTAAACGTAGAAGCGATGCGGTACAGAAACGGTGCCATCTTGGCTAAAAATGACGATGTTTGCGCCGATATGGTGGCCGGCATACCGGACTCCGGAATCGCCCATGCCATCGGCTACGCTAACGAAACCCATATCCCGTATGCAAGACCTTTTGTAAAATACACGCCGACTTGGCCGAGAAGCTTTACGCCGCAAGACCAAAGCTTACGCAATCTGGTCGCACGAATGAAGCTTTTACCGGTGTATGATCTGGTGCACGGCAAAAGAATCATCTTTTGCGACGACTCCATTGTCAGGGGAACCCAATTGCTGGAGACCGCCGACCTTTTGTACAACTGCGGCGTCAAAGAGGTCCATATACGCTCCGCATGCCCTCCGCTTCTTTTTGTCTGCAAGTATTTGAACTTTTCGAGAAGCAGATCGGAAATGGAGTTGATTACAAGAAGAACCGTCAGGGAAATCGAAAAAGGCAAAGAAGCGGATATTCAAGAATACGTAGACAGCAAATCGGAAAAACACCGTTGTATGGTTAACGGTATTTGCGGCAAGCTGCACTTGTCTTCTTTAAGATACCAAACCATCGAAGGAATGATAGATGCTATCGGTCTTCCTCGGGAAAATATCTGTACATATTGTTGGGACGGTAAAGAATAACGTCTATTTTTACCGTTCTTTTTCAAGGTATTCGGACAATCGGATTTTTTGTACATATTCGTTTACCGTATTCATCATATCTTCGTTGTCCTCATGTTCCGCCAAGCCTTTCTTTACATCATGAGGTGTAAGAGGCGAGTTCGGGTTTGTCATCCACTCATGAAGGCTGTTGCGCAAAAATGAACGCCTGTCATTGTATCGATACTGCACGGTTTCGGAAAATTGTGTTACGGTATTTAAATTCATATGATCCGAATCCAAAGTCCGATAAAAGAAAGGGTAAATGGCATCATAGGTTTTTTTTCGAACTTCTTCGGCTATATGAAATTGCGAATTTCCGCAAAGAAAAGGTTTGTCGCTAAAGTT
Source organism: Clostridiaceae bacterium (assembly GCA_012744235.1). Lineage (GTDB taxonomy): Bacteria > Bacillota > Clostridia > JAAYHZ01 > JAAYHZ01 > JAAYHZ01. The sequence continues at coordinate 13,645 of JAAYHZ010000066.1, read as the reverse complement.
TGCAATAAGGTCACAGAATCCGTATATTGTATTGTTAGGCTCCGGTATGATGATGTTTCCGGATGAGAATCGATAGTGTTTTACCATTTGAATTGAGGAACCGAATGTCAAAATATCGGCGGCATCCGAGTCGGTCATTAACCACTGCATAAAATGCAATGCTTTTTCCGGTTGCTCCGATGTATAAGGAACCGGAATCACATGAATGTTAAAAGGTCTTATCATTGCTTTCGGAGTATTCAACAAGAAAATTGAATATCCTTTGTTAAAAAAGTTATCTTTTTCATCAACACATTGCCTAGATAAAGCTTTTACGAGAGATAAAGGCAAGTTATTGATAAACATATCCTGTTCACCTTCCAAAAGAGCGTAATATTGCTCGGATTTCTCGGTGAAATAGCCGCCCTGAAAAAAGATAGTAAATTCTTCGTACATGCGATCGAGTTTATCGGTATCCTCTATGGCAATAGGAGTAAAATTCTTGTCTTCTGCGCCTACGACGATACCAAGACCAAGGCTTGCTCCGTCCAAAGGACAATAGCCTGATTCAATTATGGAATATAGTAAAAGATCATAGGGACTAACATAAATTTTTTGCTCATCCGACAGGGATTGCGTATTTCGATACATGTTATATAGCATTTCGGATAAAACCTCGAAGCTATTTACGGCGTCCAAGTTGTTTTCTTCTAAAAGACTTTTTTTAATGATTAATGTATAAGAATAAACATGAGGCATACCGGCATAAAGAGCATAAATTCTGCCATTCCGTGAGCACATTTCCTTGATCATTGGATACTTTTCGAAGTTGATAATAGCTTGGGGGCAGAATCGCGGTATGTATTCCGTAATATCCATGTAAACCCCTTCTTCGATGTATTGATCGTTCCAATAAAACGTTGCAGGCCAGGTATTGTATTCCGATACATGATTAATACCGCTTGGCTTGGAAGGGAAAATCAAATCTGCGGATAAGCCGGAATTCAGGTAAGCCAAATAGGCATTGTATTCCTTATCGGAATCCGGAACGTCGATAAACTTCAAAGGGAACCCTAATTTTTCTTCGCACAGATTGGATAACGTCATAAAATTTAAGAACAAATTATCATTTTTGTTAGCGGTTATACCGAAATCGGCTGCACCGTTTCCTATTTGAAAGTACAGAATTTTAAGAGGCTCTTCTGAAAATGAAGGTATATCCTCAATATTCATTTCCGAACCGGTGAATTTCCCTGAAGACTCAAGTTCTCGGTCCGAATCGTCCTTATTACAAGATGCATTCGGGAGTATCATCAATACCGTTAACAAAACAAAGCATAATCCTTTTACGGATAAAGACAAAAACTTTCTTATTTTCATTATCCACCTCCCGTATATATCCATGATATGGGAAATCCTGTTGTTCTGTCAACAAGGAAGACACGGTATGGAAAGGTACAAAACTTATCCTCGGGATGTATATTTCTTAAAGCTCGGACATACCTTTTACCGGGTGATTTTATGTTAAACTATATTTGGGCTGCTTTAATCGTAATATCCGTCGTTGTAGGTTTTGTATCGGGAAGGACCGCGGAGGTTTCCGCCGGAATCTTGGAATCGGCAAAAACGGCGGTAAACGTGGTGATAGGGTTAACCGGCATGATGTGTTTTTGGACCGGGATGTCGGCCATTTTGGAAAAGTCGTCGGCCGTCAAATCTTTGAGCGAGATCATTGAGCCTGTCATTAATCTTTTGTTTCCCAAAATCAAAAAAGAGTCGAAAGCGAAGGAAAAAATCGTGATGAACATATGCGCCAATGTTTTGGGAATGGGCAATGCGGCAACGCCCTTGGGGCTTGAAGCCATGAAGGAATTGGACCGAATCAACCCGAGTACCGACGCATCCTCATCCATGCGATTGTTCATCGTGATCAATACCTGTTCTTTTCAACTGATTCCCACGTCGGTCATCACGTTAAGGCATAACGCCGGTGCCGCAAACCCCTATGACATTATTATTCCCGTATGGATCACGTCCTTTTTGACTCTCTTATTCGGCATTCTCTTGTGTAAGCTTTTGGATCGATCGAGGAGGTTTGAAATATGAATGTGATTAATCGTATCTCCTTGTACGTGGTACCCGTCATTTTGATGACCACTGTTTCTATCGGTTTATACAAAAATATCAAAGTGTTTGAGATATTTCTCCAAGGAGCGAAAACCGGGTTGGACACGGCCGTAAGATTGGTACCTACTTTGGTGGGCTTAATTGTCGCCATCGGGATGTTTCGGGCATCAGGTGCCATGGAGCTTTTCGTCTATGCATTAAGCCCTATTACCGGAAAAATCGGTATACCTGCAGAAGTTATGCCGTTAGCTATACTGAAACCCATATCGGGGGCAGGCTCGTTGACGTTGGTGTCATCCGTTTTAAAGGAAAACGGTCCCGACTCGTTCATTGGAAGGCTTGCTTGCGTTATGATGGGGTCTACCGAAACCACCTTTTATGTAACGGCAGTCTACTTCGGAGTGACAAAAGTAAAAAACACAGGCTATGTAATACCCGTAGCGCTTGCGGCCGATGTAGTGTGTGTTTTGTTGTCTTTTCTCATTTGCAGGCTTTTCTTTATCTAAAGCCTTTCCATTGTTCATTTTCTTGTCACATCCTGAGAAGCAAAGAATAATATATTATGTAAATGCAAGAAGCGAGGGATACATAATGCCATTATCGGCAAGGGAAATGCTAGCCAGAATGATTCGATGCGAAGCGGAAGGCGAGGGCTCAAACGGAATGAAAGCCGTTGCCACGGTTATCATGAATCGCGTGCATGTAAATTCGGGGGAATACATGCGGGTATGCCAAGGAGATCTTAAAAAAGTATTGCTGCAGCCCTACCAGTTTACATGCGCAATGACGGTGGTAGGCGGGGCGGAAAATCCGCAAAACATTTTCAACATGTCTCCGGAGCAAGTTCATTACGAAATTGCCGATTGGGCTTTAGACGGAAACCGTTTATGGGGTGTAGATGATTGTTTGTGGTATTACAATCCTTTCAGTCCGCAATGCGAGACATATTTTCCGCGTAATCGGACCGGCGTCTTCTATACTCGCATCAACGAGCACTGCTTTTACAACCCGACCCCTTTGTATAGCCAAACCTGATTTTTCGCGAAAAAGCATAAATATATTATTGAAAAGTGTGGTGTAAAAAAGTGCAAGAACAAATGAACGTAACAAGAAGGCCGAATTTGCCTGCAAGCGAATATTGGGCAAACAATAAAGACAACACCTTCCGAAAAGACAATGCACCGGCTACCGGTATGATGCCGGGATCAACGGCAAAACCTTCGAAAACCGGTGTACAACCCGAAGCGAACACAGCAAGACCGATGCAAGCACCGGTAAAACAGAACCAAAGCATGGGACCTTTAGCAAACAATATGCCGTATCAAGACAGTCCGGCGGTGACCGTACCGATTATGGGTGCAGGAGCTTTTCCTCAAACGGGAAAAATGCAGTACGCACCGGGAACTGTGCAGGGTATGGTTACGGCAGCCGACATGCAGGATTCCATGCTGCAATCTACGGGAAGCATGCTTCCTCCGGGTTCCTATGCAACTTGTGCCATGGCACAGACCCCAAGCTCGTTTACGGATCAAGAATCGGGAACAAGCGTGCAAGCCCGGTGCGGACGTGTTAGCGATTTGGGATATATACAAGGATACTTAAGAACCCAAATCGGAAGGCAAGTGAAAATCGAGTTTTTAATCGGAAGCAATATGTTTGTCGACCGGGAAGGCTATTTGGTCGATGTAGGTATCGATTACTTGATTATCAATGAAATCAATACCGACGACTTATTATTGTGCGATATGTACTCCATCAAATTTGTTAAGATCTATTTTTAACAAAAGCAAGTACATAGAAATGACAAAAGGGGACTTTAAAACCCCTGTTTTTTTTATTGAAAAGAAAAGGATGAATCGATAGAATTATAGGAAATTTCGACTTTGGAATATTAGAATACCGAAAACCGGTTATATTTATACAAAGGAAAATAATGTGAAAAAGGTGGTAAATCATGGATAAACGCAAACTCATGATAATAGGGGGAATTTTTGCCGGTGCCGTATTATTGATTGCTTTGGGAATTCTTTTTGCAAATAGTACCGGGAAAAAGGCGGACATCATATTAGACCGCATGATCGACTATTACGAAGAGGTCTCGGATGATTTTAAGAGTGCGGACCGGCTGGAATTCAAAGGTGTTATCGAAGATATTCGCGTCATTATCGGAGAAGAAAGATTGAAAGCGGTTTTGTACGGCCAAGTACCGGGAAATTACGATAATGTACCTAAGCTGCAGTTGAAAAAACGAAAAAACAACTATTTTATCGAGGTGAAATACAAAAAAAATAAGGTTGACCTGCCGAAGGGCTCGCTGAAGCTGGATTTATATATCCCCGGGCATTACAAAGGCGGGTTTTCCGTGGATACGTATTCGGGCAACGTAGAAATTGCCGATTGGAATAACACCGACATATTGATTAATACGGTTTCGGGAAGTATTCATGGGGAAAATCTGGAAAGCGGCAACCTTGTAGCACAATCCGTTTCGGGAAACATTGAATTGTCGGATATTATTTGCTTAGGAACCATCGATGCCAGGTCCACCTCCGGAAATGTTTTTGCCAATAATGTAGAAGCGAAGAATATTCAATCCGCTTCCGTTTCGGGAACCATATCCGTTGACGGGAACATCGGCGGTGTTGTTGCGGAAACGGTTTCGGGATACATGGATATACGATTGAAGAGCTTAAAAGATAACGTCTCCTTAACCGGAGTGTCCGGCGACATTATATTGCTTCTTAATGCATCCGCCGCCTTCAATTTGAACGTGGAAACCGTATCGGGAGAAATCACCGTAGAAAGCTTTGAAGTAGGCTCCGGTAAAAGCGATAAAGGCTTGCTGCAGGGAAAAATAAACGGAGGCGGTCCTGCCGTTAAAATCAAGACAACCTCCGGAAATGTGACCATCGATAGAAATACGAAGTAATCCTTCGATTTTACGTTTCAAGATACCGTTTAATCTTATGAGTGGTGGTCTTTTGGAATTCCTTGTGCTGAATATATACTTTTTTAATGGCTTTGTAGTGTACCACCGACTTGTTGACCTTTTTAATTTCGTTGTTGATCATTTCCGTTAACTCTTGCTCGGAAAGACCGTTGGGATAATTTGCCTCGATATAATCATGATCGGGAACAATTTTAACCGATACGATTTCATCCCCGGTGATTTCATCCATGGCTCCGTACACCAGACTTTCCTTGACCAAAGGACTTGCGTTAATTAAGGCTTCCAATTCTTCCGGGAAAATATTCTTTCCGTTTTTGGTTACAATCACATTTTTCTTTCTACCGGAAATGTATAAGAAGCCTTTTTTGTCCATGTAACCAAGGTCCCCGGTGCGAAAATATCCTTCTTCGTCGAAGGCCTTGGCATTATCTTTCTCGTCCAGGTATCCCACCATAATACTCGGGCTTTTTATGCAGATTTCACCGATTCCTTCGTCGTTTTGATCCTTAATGACGATTTCGGTACCGGGCATCGGGACACCGACGGAACCGATGGCTCGCATCCGATCCGTTTCTACGGTGGCGATGGGGGAGCACTCGGTTAAACCGTAGCCTTGAATGCACCGGATTCCCATATTCGAGAAGCCCTTCGCTACAATGGGATCCAAGGCCGCAGCACCGGCGATGACCAAGCGAAGCTTGCCGCCCATGGCTTCGAAAATATCTTTAAACAATTTGTTCGATACATTGATACCCAGCTTCAGTAATATACCGTTTACGGCGGTAGCCGTTTTAAACACACCCATTTTGCCTATCTTTTCAATATTGCTGATGATCTTCCAATATACGGTTTCCAGAAGCAAGGGGACGGTGATTAAGACGGTGATGCCGTTTTCTTGCATATTCTTTGCAATATGCCTTAAGCCGTCGGAAATGACGATTTTGCAGCCGAGATAAATCGGTGTCAAAAAGTTGCATGTGCATTCGTATGTATGGTGAAGCGGCAGAACCGATAAGAATACGTCGCTGTCATTGGCATAGATGATTTTACACATATTCATAATGTTAGACACGATGTTGTAATGACTTAACAAAACCGCTTTCGAGCTTGACGTCGTACCGGATGTGAACAGCATAATGAGGGGAGCCTTCGGATCGATTTTTGCATCGATGAAGGAGCGATCTCCTTGTTCTGTCAATCGATATCCTTCGTTTAGGAGCTTCGTAAATGAAAGCTTCTTTCCGTTGTCTTCGGAAAGATCAAAATTAATGAAGTATTGAACATTTTCACAACGGCTTACGGCGGCTTCCATTTCTTTGTCTTTTTTGCCGGAGTATAGAATGGCTTTTGCTTTCTAACGTTCCAAAAGGTTTATGATTTCGTTTTCCGGCAGTTCTTTATCGATAGGAACGACCGTTCCGGTCCCGCATACTACGGCCAAATAGGAAATATTCCATTCGTAACGGTTTTCACCCATAACGGCGACGGGCATGTCTTTCAACCCTAAAGAAATGAGGGCGGTACCTAATGAATCCACATCCCTTTTAAGTTGGGTAAACGTGACGTCAATATACGGATCGCCGGAATTTTTTCTGTGGCGAAATGCGATATTATTCGGATACAACTTTTCGCTGGAATACAGTAAATCCTTGATATCACTTATATACCTTTTCTCATAAAAACCTTTCATAATACATCTCCTTCGCCTCATAAAAATTATGAGCTGCTCATAAGACTAAGTAAATATTACCACAACGTTATTCTCATATCAACATTAATCATCATTTTAGCATAAGAAATAAGGCATTCGCAAAGGAAACTTGTCAAAACGCCTTCATAAGCTCATTCATATCATATTCATAATAGGGTTGGTAGCATGCTTGGAAATTTTCCACATCCGGATTTTGGGCAATAGCGAGCCACATTTTTAATTTTTGCGGTTCAAAAACGGCGTTATGAAGGTTCGATTCCATGGAAACGGGACGCTTCATGATTTCGATAAGAATATCCTTATCGATTTTCCCGTAATATTTGTTAACCGCATTAAGAAGGGCGACGTATCTTTCGTCTTTGGATATCATTACCACGTCCTTTGGCGGGGATCCCGGGAAACCGGGTAGACCTTCACCGGGCTTTGCCGTATCCATGACATCATATGTACATGTCAATGCTCTTGCATCGGGAATCTTTCCATCGGATATTACGTAGCAGTATCCGCAAGTCCTTACGCTGTTTTTAAAAATCGATAAAGCCTCGTCCAAAGTGTGAGCTTCCTCTAAAGCCCTTCTTACCAGAAGCGTCATGGGAACTCCTGCAAAATTGCCATCGTGGCTTAAACCCATTTCTCCTATGGCAATTTGTTTATCGTTCATACCGGTAACGGATCCGATGAGACCTGCTACCGTTACGTTAATGAAGCCGTTGTACCCGTCGGGCTTCGCCAATATGATAGCGGGATGGTCCTGAAGTCCCGATTTTACGGCATAATCCAAGATTCGACCGTGTAAAAGGGATCCGTCGGCGGTTGCATTCCCGAACAGCGCCACGCCGCTGCAGTGGAAGGCCTCCGGGAATACATTGGCAAGTAGAATCTCTTCCTCGGAGAGCTCCGCGCCCTTTGCAAGACCCTTCATTTCTTCCTTGTAACGATCAAGTATGTAGCCTTCCGTCAGCTTCAGTCTTTCTTCCAATATGCCGGGTTTATGTTCGTTTGCTCCTTTTATAAATGTCTTAACGACTTCTTTGACGTGATCTTTAAAAAGCTTTCCGTGAACATAGCCCATTTGGTAAGGGGAGCCGTGTAAAAGCAAAACCTTTCTTTCGTTGTATTCAACAAGCATTCCGCCTTCTTCTTTTGACAGAACCTTTATATTTTTTTCCATGGATAGGCCTCCTTTAGGTTTATTTCGCTTACGTGTTTTGATGTCGTATATGGATGCATATGGCGTTAGAAAAAATACGTTTGTAAACCGCGATAAAACGAGATCCTGTGTTTCCCTCATATCCATTATATTATGATGATTCATAAATAACAACATGAGAATTTATAATTATTGCTAATTTTTACCGGTGTTATGCCGCCTTGATTGGCGAGGAAAGGTATAATATAATTTTGGATATAGCAAAAACCGGGGGTAGAGAAGAATGAAAAGCGCAGTTATTCTTGCCGGGGGACCGGGAACGAGGATTTGGCCGTATGCCCAAATAAGACCGAAAGTCATGATTCCGATTGCCAACAAACCGATTATCGGGTACATCACGGATACATTGAAGGAATTGGGTTTCGATAATATCGTCATTATCGGCGGAAATTATTCCGAGCAAATAAAAAACTATTTCTTCACGGATGAAAAGATAACGGTATTGGATACCGCAAACCCGAAAGGAGCCGCTTTTTCCATAGCCGATGCGAAATCATATATCAAAGACGATACCTTCTTGACGCTTTACGGCGATACGGTGATAAGCAAAACGGATGTAAAAAGGTTAATTGAAAAACACGAATCCGGAAAAGAATCGGTGACGGCCTTGGTTTCGATGCTGAAACATGAAAGATGCAACGAGCATATCTGCTGCAGTGTAGAAAACGATTACATCGAGCATATTGCCGCCCATCCGAGAGGAGAATATGACAGCGAATACTATGTTTTTGCGGCATATGCATTTGACAAAAGCTTCATGCCGTATCTTTCGAACAATCCCGGGATGTTTACAGGCGAGTCGGGCAATTTGCAAGTGGGTATGATGCCTGCTACGGAAGGATTTGTAGAGGCTTCGGTAGCCGATTATATGAAAAGAGGGAATCGGGTTGCGGCTACTATAACGGAAGAAACCTTTATCGATATCGATAAACCATGGCATATTCTGTTGGCCAATCATATAATGGTCGAAAAGCTGTGCAACCAAATCGAGGATAATTCGGAAAAGAACGATTCCGTCGATCCTACGGCATCTATCAAGGGAAAGGTTCGGTTAGGCCGCGGAAGCAAAATCGGAAGGAATGTAATTATCAATGGAAATGTGATTTTAGGTGACGACTCGGTCATTGAAAACGGGGCTATCCTATCGGGAAATGTGATCATTGGGAAGAATTCGTATGTGGGTAACTATTGCTTGGTAGAAGGAAATACGACCATAGGAGACCGTTGTGTAGTAAGCCACTGTGCGGAATTGTCGGGTATGATCATGGACGGGGTTTATCTGTACCACTACATGGAGATCAGCGGCATTGTAGGAACGAATACGGACATCGGAGCAGCCACCGTATGCGGTACGCTGCGATTTGACGACGGAGATACGACACATCGAGTCAAAGGAAGAAAGGAAGTGCCCAAATATTTTTCAAACGATGTTTACATCGGAGATTACTGCAGAACCGGTGTAAATGCCATATTAATGCCCGGGAAGAAGGTAGGGGTATACAGCATCGTAGGACCGGGAGTCCTATTAACCGAGGATGTACCTGACAGGACCATCGTCACGGTTTCCCAAACCTTGATCAAAAAAGAATGGGGACCGGAAAAATACGGATGGTAAATAAAAAAGGAAAGTTCTTGGAATATCTCCAAAAACTTTCCTGGTACACCATCTGGGACTCGAACCCAGGACACCCTGATTAAGAGTCAGGTGCTCTACCGACTGAGCTAATGGTGCATAAATCAATCGTCGTTACGAAAAGAGATTATACACGCGCTTCGGAAAAATGTCAACCTGTTTTTACGATATTTCGAATGTTTAATCGATTGGTTTTCTCGGTTACCGTTTTATTATTCTTCTAACTCACGCATTCTTTTTTCATGTACGATTTGCATCCCTTCATGTAAAACCTTAAGCGCTTCCCAAGGCAGAGCGCCGTCCAATACGGCCGCTTCCACATGAGGTGACAAATATTCTGCGTAAGGGAGGAACTCGAACTCCGGGACACCCTGATTAAGAGTCAGGAGGCCTTATCGGCATGACGCTTGGCATATAGCTTCTCTGAAATCTTGATTTTTTTATTCACGGTTGCGCATTTTTTTAAACTCGCCGATCCAATATTGACAAACTCTTATGAACGGTCCATAATAAATGGAATACTTTTATTAAATGAAGTGACTAAACGAAGTCAACTTGGTTGGATCCGTTCAATCAAGGATTCAGAGGAGGATATAAAGAGGATGCCTATCACCGAAATACTCGCTCGTAATGCCGAGCTTTACGGGCAAGACATCAGCTTGGTTGAAATAAGTCCGGAGGAACAGGAAAAACAAGGATTGTCTTGGAAAGAGTTTGAGTTGGTTCAATCCGGATTAGCACCGAAATATCGTCGCGAGATTACATGGAAGGAATTTGACGATCAAGCCAATCGCTTTGCCAACCTGCTATTATCCCGAGGTATTGAAAAGGGGAAAAAAGTAGCGATTCTTTTAATGAACTGTTTAGAATGGCTTCCGGCGTACTTCGGAGTTTTGAAAACCGGTGCCATCGTGGTCCCCATGAATTTCCGCTATACGGCGGAGGAAATCCGATATTGCTTAAATCTATCCGAATCCGATGCGCTGGTATTCGGACCGGAATTTATAGATCGCTTGGAATCGATAAAAAACGATATTCCTCGTGTGAAATACAAGTTCTTCATAGGGGAGAACTGTCCGAGCTTTGCCGAGCGGTATGAGGATATTACAAAGAATATGCCGACAACGGCACCGGATATTGAAATAAAAGACGAAGAAGACGCCGCCATTTACTTCTCTTCCGGAACAACCGGATTCCCGAAGGCAATACTACATACCCACGGTAGCCTATTGTCTTCCGCCATAACCGAAAACAAACACCACGGGCAAACGAAAGAGGACTGCTTTTTGTGCATACCTCCTCTGTATCATACCGGTGCAAAAATGCATTGGTTCGGCAGTTTTTTGGTTGGTGGAAAAGGGGTCTTACTGCGTGGAACCAAGCCCAAATGGATACTGAAAGCCGTATCGGAAGAGCAAGTATCCATCGTATGGCTGTTGGTACCGTGGGCTCAAGACATTTTGGATGCCATTGAACGAGGAGAAGTGAAGCCGGAAGACTATGATTTGTCTCGTTGGCGTTTGATGCATATCGGAGCCCAGCCCGTGCCACCCAGTTTGATTCACCGCTGGTTCAAATATTTCCCTCATCATCAGTACGATACCAATTACGGTTTAAGCGAGTCCATCGGACCGGGTTGCGTTCATTTGGGGGTTGAAAACGTTCATAAAGTCGGTGCTATCGGAATACCGGGCTACGGATGGGAAGCCAAAATTGTAGGCGATGACAAAAAGCCCGTAAAACAAGGCGAAGTAGGGGAGTTGGCGGTAAAAGGCCCCGGAGTTATGAAATGCTACTACAAAGATCCGGAAGCTACGAAAGCCGTACTCAAGGACGGATGGCTATACTCGGGCGATATGGCCATGATGGATGAAGACGGTTTCATCTATTTGGTAGACCGCAAAAAAGACGTCATTATCAGCGGGGGAGAAAACATTTATCCGGTTCAAATCGAGGATTTTCTACACCGATGCGAAGCCATCAAGGACGTTGCGGTTATCGGTTTGCCGGACAAGCGTTTAGGAGAGATATCCGCCGCCATTATCGAATTGAAACCGGGCTTTGAATCGACAACGGAAGAGGATATTTTAGCCTTTTGCCAAGCATTACCGAGATACAAAAGACCTCGAAGGATCATATTCGACAAGGTTCCCAGAAATCCCACGGGTAAAATTGAAAAGCCAAAGCTTCGCGAGAAATATTGCGGAGGAAGGCTGGTTGAAAAGCAAATTAAAAGTTAAGATAATAAGATAATTCGGAACGAAAAAGGGAAGCGAAAAAACTTCCCTTTTTAATGTCTAAATCATTTTCTTTACGGTTTTTCTCCGTACGGGTTTTATTCCGTTCTTAAAGCGACCACAGGATCCTTGGTTGCCGCCATTTTCGCGGGGATGAATCCGCCTAATAGCGTAAGAGCCAAGCTGAGAGAAATCAATATAAATGCGTGCAAAGGATGCAGTTGCGCAACGCCCTGCAAATCGGTGAGCTTGTAAATGAGGGAGTTGATCGGAATGTTCAATAAATACGCGATTCCGATTCCCAACAAGCCCGACAAGGCTCCGATGATAAAGGTCTCGGCGTTAAATACCCTTGTAATATCCTTTTTCCGTGCACCGACCGCGCGGAGTATCCCGATTTCTTTCGTTCTTTCCAATACGGAAATGTAGGTGATAATTCCGATCATGATTAAGGATACCACCAACGATATGGCGGCAAATGCGATTAGAACCAACGTAATGGCGTTCATAATCCCTTCGGTCATTTCCGTTATGGTCCCCGCCAAATCCGTGTAAATAATCATTTCGTCTTGGCTTTTGCCGATGTTGTAAGCATCCAAGTATTCCAAAACGGCTTTCTTCGAATCGAAATCCCGGGGGAATATATAGATCATGGAAGGTTCTGCATTACCGCCGAGATAGGTGATAATACGCCTTTTTGCGCTTTCTTCGATTTTTTCCATGGTGATGACATTGTGGTCCGCTTCCCGTTGGGCTTTTACGATTTTCGAATCCTTTTCTCTTTCGACAACCAAACGGACCAAATCATCGCTGTAAACAATACCGAAACCCAACAGCCCGATTGTTTCGTCCGGCTTCAATCGTAAAATACCGGTTATGGTCAAGGGAAGAGAATTTTCCGCGTTGTACATGGCCTCATAATCGGTACCGGGCATAAAGCTTCCGATCGGGGTTTCGGTATAGTAACGATCGTTGGAAATCAGCATGAGTTTCGTTCCTACAATTTCATCGAAGGAAATGCTTTCCTTGCCGGCCACATCGAAACCTAAGTTTTCCAACACTTTGCTGTCCACCCGGTTCTTTTCATCGATTACCAATACCACGTCCGTAGGCTCTTTCGGATAGGATCCGGCAAGCAAATCGTAATTTTTCTCAAGGAACGGCTCTATATCCTCGCCGATTCTCTCGGGATACGAGGTTAATCCCATGCCATCCATACCGCCGCTTCCGGATGTTGCACTCATGCTCCGGTTCGAATTGATGCCGATAGGAATGGAGACCGGTTTGATTACTCCGTTTACGTCACGCAAAAGGTTCATGCCGACCATTCGCGTATACCCGATGCCGCTGCAAATGGCAGGATCGATATCATAGATATATTCCAAATATTCCTCGGTAAATACGTTGGTATGAACGATGGTGTGTGCTTTCGTATCGTAGGGAAAGACCTTCGGCTCATCCGGGTAATTTCCGGTTTTCATGGATTCCAGTATTTCTCCTCGTCGTTCTCTCATGGTTTCCGCATCCATATCCATGGCGCTTTGAGAAATCAATATGGGAAATTCCGCTAATGCCGTTTGCTCGTATTCGTCGATTTTCGTTTGAAAGCCGGTTGAAAGGCTTAATATTAAGGCGATACCGATAATCCCGATACTGGTTGCAAACGCGGTCAGAGCGGTTCTCCACTTTTTAGTGGATATGTTTTTACCCGATATTTTTAATGCGGTAGGAAAACTCATTCCGGTTTTTTTCAAAGAATAACCGCTGTCTTCCGCTTTCGGGTCATAGGGGTTGCTGT
>JAAYHZ010000065.1 GCA_012744235.1 Clostridiaceae bacterium | reverse complement strand
TTGTTGTAGATCTCGTTGTACACCAAAACATATATAAAAGAAGACTTTTGGCCTTTGATCTTTCTCGGGTCAAAGGGCCATTGGTATCCTTTTAAAAAGACGGCGGTCAAAAGCTTTCCGGGAGAATCGAAATAGGGGGTTAAAAACTCCGTCGGATCGTTTCCCTCCCGATCCGTGGATACGTATCGAGGAATGACTTGTTGGTAGCTGCCGGACAGATTCCATCTGAATTTAACGGAAGCGATGCCGTATTGGGACTCGATTACGTTCATTCCCCTGACACCGGCCTCGAAGGCAATGCCGTTAGAACCGACTTGGCTTTCGGGGTACACCGAATCCCTGTACATCCCGGCCGGTCCCCCGGTAGCAAAGATCACATTGGTACAGTTAAACAAGACCAATTGCTCCGAAATCCCTTCCGAAACGGTAAGGTCCACTCCGACCAAGCCGATACATTCTTTTTCTTCCTCGCCGGCCGTGATGATCCCCGTAATCAATACGTTGTCGATCACCGGTATGTTTTTCAACCGAACGGACCTTTCCAAAGCCTCCGTCATATATCTTGAGGTAAGAGGACCTGCCGATGTAGCGCGGGCCTTCGGATCGTGGTCCGTTTTGTAGCCTACGTACTCCCCGTATTCGTTATGAGGAAAAGGGACACCCAAATCGATAAGCTTGGAAAAGCATCGGAAAGAACAGGCGGCCTCCGTCAGTGCGATATCTCCGTGCATGGCACCGCCTTTTACAAGATCCTTCGCCATTTCCACGGGAGAATCCGGAACATCTCCTCCCGTAGAAATTTTGTAATACGTTTGTTTGTCCGATCCCGTGTTTCTGGAGGTCCCTCGGTTCATCCCTTCCGTTACGATGGCAATGTCTCGAACGCCCAAGTCGTACAAGCAGTCGGCGGCGTTTAACCCCGCCGCTCCGGAGCCTACCACCACCGTATTCAATCGATAAACCTTAAACTCATTAGGACCTACGATCAGCTTATCGGGCTTCATGAAAAATCACCTGCTTCTAAAGCCGACGGATATGGAAACCGCCGTCCACGTTAATGACTTGTCCGGTCACAAACCCCAGCTTTCCGGATGCGATCACTAAGACCGCATCGGCAATATCTTCGGGGGTACCCCAGCGTTTAATGGGAGTGATGCCTTCGGCGATCAGTTTATCGTATTTTTCCTTTACTTTCGAAGTCATGTCGGTTTGTATGATCCCCGGCCGAATTTCGTATACGTTGATTCCGTATTCCGCCAAGCGATCGGCAAAAAGCAGCGTCACCATGGACAAGCCGGCCTTGGAAATACAATATTCTCCCCGGTTTACCGATGAAGCGTAGGCTGAAACCGAAGAGATGTTAACGATTTGGGGACGATATTCCGGCAATTTTCCGACCGCTTCGATCATGCTTTTGGCGCAAATTTGGGTCATGAAAAAGGCGGCCTTTAAATTGATCTCCATCACCGTATCAAAGCTTTCTTCCGTGGTTTCCAAAATATCCAATCGGACGGGAGGCGCAATGCCCGCGTTGTTGACCAAAAGATCCAATCTGCCGAACCTGTGTAAGGTTTCATTAAGAAGCCTTTCCCTTATCAAAGGGTCCGTTATGCTGCCCCTTACATACAAAAAGTCTTCTTGGTATTGCCGTATCCGGTCCAGCCCCTCCTTGACCTTCTCTTCAGGGCTGCTGCCGATCCCGGCTACCGCATAGCCTTCTTTTGCCAATGCACTCGCAATGGCATTTCCGATTCCTCTTGTACATCCCGTAACGATCGCCGTTTTTCTCATTTCACATCCCTCTTGTATATCGGTAAGTATACCGCCGAATCCTTAATAACGCATCCGGTCACCGAATCCGCTCTCATAAGCTCCGTACATTTGCTGCAGGTGATGCAGCATTTCTTTCGATCCATTTCGCCTTCGAACAATATATCTTTTGCCATATCCGGGTAAGCAAAGGCTTGCCTTCCGAATCCGATAAAATCCGCAAGACCTTGTTCCAATACCCCGGCACCGACATACGGAGCCGCATGCCGCAGCCAAGTATATCCGGTGGACACGAACGCCATATTCCGGGTTTGGCTCTTTAAGTAGCCGATTCCTCGGATCAGACGCTCCACCCCTTTTACGGGATGCTCGGGAGGCGTATAACCGCCGGAATCGTAAGGTCGATTCACATGGGGATTGTAGTAAGGGGTGCCCATGGTGATGTTAATGACGGGAACCTTCTTTTCTTCCAAAATTCCGATGAGCCTTGAAGGCTCCGTAAAATCCGGGATACGATAGTCTTCCTTCGAAACGCCGAAGCCGTAAGGCCAAGGTATTCCGTCGTATGCGTTCAAACGGCAGGTAACGATAAAGTCCTTTGAGGTGGCAGCCTTTACTTTATCGATTACGTTCAGCAAGAATCGTGTTCTTCCTTCGAAATCCCCTCCGTATTTTCCCGGTCGGGTGTGAGCGGCCAAAAGGCCGGATATTAAGTACCGATGGCAAGACTTTATGTCCACGCCGTCGTAACCGGCTTTTTCCGCCATAACAGCGGCCTTCACAAAGTCTTCCTCCAAACGCTCCAGCTCGTTATCGGTAATAATTTTTACGGAGTCGTCAAGCTTGTATTTTTCATCCAAAACCGGTACTCGGCAAGCCAACACCGGCTCCGGCTTGTTGTAGGGACGACAAAATCGTCCGGAATGGGTCAGCTGCATAATCACTAAAGGACTATGATGAAAAGCTTTCATCGCCCTTTCCCGTATGGTGCAAAGCAGCTTTTCGAAGGATTCCTTGTTGTTATCATGAATCCACAGCTGTCTCGGATTGGCCCTTCCTTCCGGAACTGTCGCCACCGCTTCCATCCAAATCAATCCGGCGCCGCCTTCGGCAAACCGCTCGTACCTTCGCACCGTTAAATCCGACGGGGTTCCATCGGCGCTGCCGTCGCACCCCTCCATAGGCTGAAGGGCGATGGCATTAGGAGCCGTCTTGCTTCCTACCGGCACTTGTCTTTTAAATATGTCCAAATTGTCGGATACGGGAATATCGACGTTGTATGCTTGAAAAGCGTTTTTGATATCGTCCGAATTTTTAAAACTGAAAAGGTCCTTTTCCACTTGTTCCTCCTTCGTCGTTTTCTCTCTTCCGTTACAGGTTTGTCATTTTTTCTTTATGTAGGATATGTCATGCAAATCCGCAAGCTTTGCAAATACGCTCAATTCCTTCGTAAAATCTCCGTACACCAGGGTAAAGTGGCAGCCTAAGATTTCACTCATTCGGTCCTCCAAGCCTTCCACCTGAATCTGCAGACGGGTTCTGCAGGTACGAATATCCGGAATCTTTTCGGCGATACCGGTAAAGTATTGGATGCTTTCCATATGGTTTCCGATCCGCATCAGGGTAACGGTTTTTTGAAGAGGGAAGGATACTTCCGTGCTGACGCCTTTCCCGGATTCGTGATGAGAACGAAGAGTCAAAGGAAGAGGACCTTCCTCCGTTACCGGTGCCGAGCAGTGAGACAGTATCAGTTTGTCTTTTTCCATAACGATGGGATTGGCCATCCACGGGTTCTTCCCGGTCAGCTTCCGCATGACCAGAAGAGAGACCGCCGAATCCAAATCCCCTTCGCAGGCGCCGCACCATACGGCGGAGCTGTTTAAAAAGGAAAGCGCCAAGCAAGCCGTGGTATTGATTCTTCCGATCAGCTCAAAGCATTTGGTACAGAAGCAATCCGCCTCGTACTGCTGCAAAAGCTCGATGAAAATGCTCTGCAGCTTCGCGGCGTTTCTCACGTCTTCTTCGTTAGGCTCGATCAAAGCGTTCGCTTTTTCCAGCCAAGCATCGGCATAAATTTTCGCTTTTACATCGTCTCCGCTTTTGTAAAGCTCTTCGATTTCATCCAAGGACAGAGTCTTTACCGTAATACCGAATTTATCTTCGATTCTTTTTCCGCTTCGCACGCTGCTTAGAACCCAAGGCTCCGGTTCTCCGGCGCTGAGGATGACGGATTTTCGTAATAAATTCAAAACTTCCTTCGTTTTTAAATAACGCATCGCTTCTTCTCTCGTGTTAACGAAATAGGTTTTGACTCCCATTCTTTTCAACACGGCATACGTGTCGGTCATCGCCGGAGAAGCGTTCTTTTCGATCACTTTGTACCGTATCTCGTCACTAAAGAAATTTTGGTAGCAGCCGTTTACCAGCACCACAAACCGCGCCAATCTTCCTATTCTCAGCATCCAAGGCTGAACTCCTCCGCTCATGGGAACCAAAACAACGCCCTTCCCCTTGTATTGGGCCATAAACCCTTCAAATCCGTTTTCATCCGTAATCAGGTGAAAATCGATGCTGTCTACGGGATAGGAAGGATGAA
>JAAYHZ010000064.1 GCA_012744235.1 Clostridiaceae bacterium | reverse complement strand
GGTCGTCGTTATGATCGATTCGCTTCAAGGAGTACCCATTAATGATTTTGCCAATGCACTTTTTCGAGAATGGGGAATCGGCCAAAAGGACAAAAACAACGGCGTTCTTTTGTTGATTGCGCCTAACGAACGATCAACACGGATTGAGGTAGGATACGGATTGGAGGGAAGGTTGACCGACGGGAAAACCGGCCGTATACAAGACGATTACTTAATTCCCTATTTACTGGAGGGAGACTACGACCGAGGCGTATTGGAAACGGCGAAGGTATTGGCGGCGGAAATTGCAGCAGAATACGGAGTGGAACTGACCGGTGTTCCGGAAAGCCCCTACTCGGACGACGGCGGCATAGAAATATCTTTGCCGATCTTGGTCATCATCTTTATTATTTTCGACCTTGTGTTTTTAAAAGGCAGAACAACACGCTTTATATTTCAAGTGATTTTCTACAGTAACATCTTTGGCGGAAGAGGAGGCTCGGGAAGGAGCACAGGAGGATTCGGAAGCGGAGGCCGAGGCGGGTTCGGAGGCGGAAGCTTTCGTGGAGGAGGCGGCTCGTCGGGAGGCGGCGGGAGCAGCCGACGCTTTTAAACGGAGAATGAAAGGAGAATAACGTATGGCAAGGTATGTTAAAGTCAGTTCCGTATCGGTAAAAGACGGTGTCAATTACTCCGGAGATCCGAGCAGAGATTTAAAGCTTGAAACGGATCGAATGATTGACAGTTGGAATCGGTTGTTAAGTCGTGTATTGCCGGAAAAACCGGATTTGATCGTGTTGCCGGAGGCATGCGATCGTTATCACAATTATCCGCTTTCGAGAAGACTGGAATACTATGAGGTCCGAGGAGATCGGCTTCTTCGCTTCTTCAAGGAAAAGGCGTACGAAAACTCCTGTTACATAGCTTATTCCGCTGTGCGAAAGCTGGAAGACGGAACCTACCGAAACACAACGCAGCTGATTGATCGAAAAGGCGAAATCGCAGGCTTGTATAATAAGAATCATCCTACCATAGGGGAAACGGAAGACGGCAAAATACTGCCGGGGAAGGATGCTCGCGTTATTCCGTGCGACTTCGGAAAGGTTGCCTGCGCCATTTGCTTTGATTTGAATTTCGATCCTTTGTGGGAAAAGTACAAGCCTCAAAAACCGGATATCGTTCTGTTCTCCTCCGCATATCACGGAGGACTTATGCAAAACTACAGAGCGTACCAATTGCGCTCCTATTTTATCGGCTCCATCATGAATCTGGAAAACACAATCATTAATCCCGTGGGAGATGTGGTTGCAAGATCCACCAATTACTTCGGCTACATTACCCATAGCATCAATTTAGATTACAAGGTGGTCCATTTGGATTACAATTGGGGAAAAATTCGAAATGCCTTGACGAAGTACGGAAGTAAAGTGAAAATGTACGATCCGGGGTATCTGGGGTCCGTTCTATTGACTTCGGAAACCGAGGAATTTACCATCGATGACATCATTCAAGAATTTGATATAGAGCTATTGGATGATTACCTTGACCGATGTCTTTCTTATCATGCCGAGCACATGGAAAAGTAGAAGTAATAAGACCTGCAAATAGAGGAAATAAATGCTAGATTTGAATCTGTTGATTGAACTTTCAATAGGTGCTATAACGAGTGCTTTGGCAACTATAGCGGGGAATTATGTTATAAAAGCTTTGGAAAAAGCGAAATACAACAATGAAAAATGCAAGTGCGGAGGGACATGGGTTAAATCAAAGAAAATAGATATTAGAAGCTTTTGGAGAAACGATATAAATTTTTCTGCAATTCGTGTGGCAAAGAAATCACCGTACCTAGCGAGGTCGTAAACAAAAGAAAAAAGATAAACCGTAAAAAAGAATCGCCGGAAAATATGTGAAGTATTTGCGGTAAAGACGAGGACGTTCAAAACCAAGTCGACACCGTTTTTATTTTACATCATTCCTCTTCGGTATGAGAATCTTTCTATTATGAAATATATTTCCCGTGACCGTCATATATATAGATAGAAAGGCGGGTCATGGGTCTTATGAACTTATTGATCAAATTTTCACGAGCGGACCAAATAAATTACGGCATTACCACATTAAGCGGGAGATATTATGACGAAACGGTGCAGGTATTTCCTGAGCTTGCGTCAAAGGATTTTATACTTCCCGATCAAGCCATCGGTGTTTTTGCTCATAAAGATGAACGATACAAGCCTGCATATCTTTTGAAATTAAACTCTTATCAAAGAGGAGAAAGAAAGCTTAAGGTCTTTTATTCCATATCGGACATTTTAAATATTTCTTCGGATGAAGTTCTGTCTTCGGCACAACGGCGTTTAATCGGTGACGGAAAAATCGATCGATACGGACAACTTCCGTTTTGGTGTGTCTTGGACGATTTGCAATTTGAATATTTGCTGAATCCCGGCATGGATTACCGAAAAAGAAATGCATTGACGCTGAAGGATCGGCTTTTATATTTAAAAGAGCAAGAGCTTTGGTACAAAATGTACGATCCTTTCAAGCCTGTCGAAAAAATCAGTGAAAACCAGCCGAAAGTATGGAACGATCCCGGCGCGCTGCGCTATATTGCATATGCGGCCGGGAAACTGGCCGAAATCAATAGTATTCCGACGGATGTAAAATACGATTTATTTAGAAGAAATGAATATTAAAATGATAAAAGATTAAAACGGGCGGATGCAGAATTCTTGCTTAAAAGATGCATGGAATTGGATCCGAAAAATCCTGTCTATCATTCCGATTTAGGGAATCTTCACTATCGAAACGTTGAGGAGCTAACGGCAAGAAAAGGAAGAAATGACGGCGATCCGCTGTTTGAGCTGGAAGAAGCGGTACAATGCTTTCAAAAAGCCGTGGAATTGGACCCGAATCGTATCACGGATATGTTTCGGATGGGGTATTTGTTAACGGTAAAATACCGGGAGGTTATGCAACAATCAAGCCGTAAAAAAGATTCGGAGCAAGATAAGGATCTTAAGATCATTGAAGGAATCGAAGTTCTTGAGAAGCTTATAAACCGTTGGCAAGGGTATAAGGATTACGATCCGAAGCAAAAGGAATTAAAGGAAGCCTATAAAAAAGAATATATTCAATCCTTGGCGTGCTTAGGTATGGCGTATGACGAGCTGTCTGCCATCGACTGGAATGCAACGGATTTTTATTTGGGAATCTATCATATTCCCGACTTCAATCTAAGACGAGATGTTTTGGAAAACACGGAAAATGCGTTAAAGTATTATGTGGCCTGCTGGAATGCCGAATGCGAAACGGGATGCTTACCGAATGCAAAGCTGTCCGATTGCGTATCTCCGAATTGGATTGTCAACGGTATTGATAAATTGACGAATTTAGGGCACAGCAATTTAAAGCTGTATGTTGTTTATTCGATGTTCGGTATGAAAGACGAAGCGGAAAACTGTCTGAACGACGCCGAATTTTTCCTAAACGAGGCGATGGAATCCGATTTGTCTTTTGTAAAGATCAAACCCAAGGAACCTATTCTCGACCTATTGGCAAAGGTATATATATCCCAAGGCAAATACGATCAAGCGATTGCTACCGTCCGAAAACATACGAACAAAAGACGTTTAGGCGGGATGCTGACCAATACATACGCTTTGGCTTTAATTTTATCGAAGCAATACGAGGAGGCTCTTCATATATTGGAAAGAGCGTCTGCGGATATAACCAACCGATACGGAATGGTTGCAACTTTTCTTTTGGGAATGCTTTATACGGTGCAAGGTTCATTGGACGCGGCACAAGAATTATTTAAAAAAGCAGTACGACACAAATACAAAGACAGACTTGAAGCAAAAGACTTGTTTTACATAGGTTTGGCCTTGTCGGAGCAAAAACTCGGAAACAAAAGAACCGCCGGTATGTACTACAAAAAAGTATCGGGATCGGAGATTTATCGACGCTATTCGAGTATCAAAATGGAAGAACTGAAACAAAAACGATCCTAAGATAAAGGCTTTTCGTTCCATGTTTAAAAATTCTGCATAATAATATTCACGGTATCTCGATAGGATAAAAAGCGAAAAGCTTTTTTATTTTTGCTTTTTAAGAAAATATATAATTTTCAGTTGCCGTGCTTCAAATGCCTTTCGTTATTCAATTTGAGAGGATTTTGGTACTTGGTAACTTGGGAAACTTGGGTAAAAGAAAAAAGTAAAAAAGGTATTGACAGCCCAAAACTGATATGTTACCATAAGCAAGCCGTCGCGAGACGGCACAGAACCTTGAAAAATGAACAGTGTATTGAACCCGTCAAACTTAAGCTTGAAAAAGCGAGAGTTTAACATTTAAAAGTAAATCCAAAGTGCGAGAAAATCGCACGGGACAAAAAGTCTAAAAAAAAGACAGGACAAACAAGAGACCCGAAAAGGGTTTGAAGATTGAATTTGAGAGTTTGATCCTGGCTCAGGACGAACGCTGGCGGCGTGCTTAACACATGCAAGTCGAACGAGATCCCGACCGAGCGAATCTTCGGAAGAGCGAGGGAGGGTG
>JAAYHZ010000010.1 GCA_012744235.1 Clostridiaceae bacterium | reverse complement strand
GTAGGGCCTTGATTCCTTATCCGCCGGGAATCCCTCTGATTGTGCCGGGGGAAAGAATAACGAAGGAAGCGGTGGAATATATAAAAGCCGTTATAAATGAGGGCGGTTTCATAGAAGGAATCGAAGAGGAAGACGGGAATATATATATAAATGTGGTGAAGTAGATGACAGCAAAAGGTTTGTTCATAGTGATAGAGGGCATTGACGGATCGGGGAAAACCACCCAGATTGAAAATTTAAAAGCGTATTTTCAAAAAAAGGGGGCAGAAGCGATTGTAACCCGAGAACCGGGCGGGACGAAAATTGGGGAGAAAATAAGGGAGATCCTGTTGAATCCCGATAACAAAGAGATGGACCCGATTGCGGAAATGCTCCTGTATGCCGCCTCTCGAGCACAGCATGTGAAAGAATTGATCGAAAAGAATTTAAAAGAAGGGAAGCACGTGATCTGCGACCGCTTTGTTTTGTCCAGTTACGTGTACCAAGGATTTGCTCGGGGAATCGATTTGGAGGCGGTAAAAAAGGTCAACGAAATTGCCATGCAAGGAGTTGTACCCGACATCATCTTTTTTATCAATATCTCGGACGAAGAGTCCTTTAAAAGAAGAATGGGCAGAAGCTATTGCGACCGCATTGAGAATGAAGAAAAAGAGTTTCATATCAACGTTTGCAAAGGATATCGAAAGCTTGCAAAGGATATGGAAAATGCGGTGTGGATCGACGGTATGAAAAGCGTTGATGAAGTGGCAAAAGATATGATCGCGTATATCGAAAAAAAGCTTTATGATATAGCGATTGTCGGTACACAAAATAAATAGAATAAGGAGGATATCGGCCTATGAAACTAGTATACGCAATTGTTCATGACGAAGATCAAAACAATGTGATTACGTCCTTAAACGAAAATGGATTTTCCGTAACAAAACTGTTTTCCACCGGGGGCTTTTTAAGAGCAGGGAACACCACCATCATCGTGGGTGTTGCAGACGAAAAAGTAGACGAAGTTATTGAAATCATCAAGCAAAATTCAAAAAGCCGTAAAAAGGTCATGGATACCGCCATGTCACCGGGAAGCGGTTTGAACGGCGTAATGTTATCTTTCCCCTTGGAAGTGACCGTAGGCGGAGCGACCATATTCGTTTTGGATGTGGAAAGGTACGAAAAAATATAAATGGCCCTGAAGAGCTTTATCGGTCAAAAGAAGATTACGGACAAGCTGCGTCGAGCCCTAAGCTTAGGCACCTTGTCGCATTCTTACCTGTTCAGCGGTCCGGAAGGCATCGGTAAAAAGACCTTGGCTCGAGCCTTTGCTTCGGAGTTGGTATGTACGTCCCCCGATACCAACGGTCCGTGCGGAAATTGCAATGCATGTAAAATGTTTCGTGCAGGCATACCTACGGACTATTTTTGGTTGCAGCCGGAGGGGGACCATGTCAGCGTAGACGATATACGAAATATCCAAAGCGATATCGTCATACGCCCCATGTATTCGGAAAGAAAAATATACGTAATAACCGGGGGAGATACCATGACGGTTCAAGCGCAGAATTGTCTTCTGAAAACATTAGAGGAGCCCCCCGGATATGCCGTTATTATTCTATTAGCGGAAAAAAGCGAATCCTTGCTTCCTACCGTCATGTCTCGTGTCATTCATTACGAATTGGAAAAGTATACGAAAGAAGACCTTTCCGCCATCCTTGCTCAAAACGATATTCGGATAAGCCCGGAATTTTTGAATGCGGTTTACGGCTACAGCGAAGGAGTTCCCGGAAAGGCCATGGATTTGATCCGGTCGGAAGATTTCGTGCAAATGCGAGAAGACATGATTCGGTTGATTTTAGAATTAATCGGTGATAAACTGAACATAATCGATTGGGCTAACTATTTTGAGAATTATAAAGAAAAGTTTGCGATTTTATTGAATATACTGCAGCTCTTCTACCGAGATGCACTTATGATTATAAATTCAAATAAGAATAGCATCATCAATGCCGACAAGGAGGATATCGCGGAAAAGATCGCGAAAAGCCTTGACGGAAGGGAAATAATTCGAAATATCCAACATATCAGTGAAACTCAAGTGAACATTAAAAGAAACGCAAATTATAGGTTAGCCTTGGAGAATATGTTATTAAACCTTACGGAGGAATGACACATGGCTAGAATTGTCGGCGTTAGGTTTAAAAAAGTAGGCAAGATCTACTATTTTAGTCCTGACGATTTAGATATAAAGGTAAACGATAATGTAATTGTGGAGACGGCTCGCGGTATCGAGTTCGGTACCGTAGTCGTAGGGATCCGGGATATTCCGGATGAAGAATTGATTCACCCTTTGAAAAAGGTGCTCCGGGTAGCGACGTCGGAGGATTTGGAAAAACACCAAGAGAATGCGCAAAAAGAAAAAGAAGCCTTCAAGATTTGTTTGGAGAAAATAGAAAAGCATAAGCTTCCCATGAAGCTGGTGGATGTGGAATACACCTTTGATAACAACAAAATACTCTTTTACTTTACGGCGGAAGGAAGGGTGGACTTCCGAGAGCTGGTGAAGGATTTGGCTTCGGTGTTCCGTACAAGAATCGAGCTGAGGCAAATCGGTGTTCGAGACGAAGCCAAAATGACCGGAAGCATCGGTATTTGCGGAAGAATGCTTTGCTGCAATTCATTTTTAGGCGAGTTCCAACCGGTATCCATAAAAATGGCAAAGGAACAAGGATTGTCTTTGAATCCCGCGAAGATCTCGGGAGCTTGCGGTCGTTTGATGTGCTGCTTGAAATACGAGCAGGAATCTTACGAATACTTAATTGATAAGATGCCCACAATAGGGTCGGAAGTATCTACTCCGAAGGGTGTCGGCGAAGTGATCGGCGTGGAGCTGTTAAAAGAAAAGGTTAAAGTCAAGTTTGTAACCAACGACGTTATCCAAACGGAAGTATTTCATGCGGATGACATTACGGTATTGAAGAAGACGGAAACCGATACGCCGCCTTCGGTGATTCCGCCCGATTTGGAAGAAGAAGTTGACATCAACGCATTGAAGAGCTTGGAAGATTAATTGACGCGGATCAAATCCTATACATGTACTTAATTGGACGGGTTTACAAAAAGAAATGACGGATCAATTTGTCAAGAACCAAACGGTAGAAGTCGATATCACCGGGATGTCCCACCAAGGATTTGGTGTGGGCAGAGTGGGAGATTTTGTGGTATTTATCGAAGAAGCTCTGCCCGGTGAGAGAATAAAAGGAAAGCTTGTATCGATTAAAAAAGATTATGCTTACGCCATTATACAGGAGATTATAAAGGAAAGCCCTGATCGCAGGGCTCCTTTTTGTCCTGTCTTCGGTTTGTGCGGAGGTTGCAGTCTCCAGCACATGAGCTATGAAAGCCAATTAAGAAACAAAACGCAGCGTGTCGATGATTGCATGAAGCGTATCGGCGGATTTGAGAATGTCCCCGTATTGCCTTGCATAGGCATGGAAGACCCCTTTGATTACCGCAATAAAGTGCAATTGGTGGTAAGCGGTTCGGGATTAGGCAAAAAAAGAAACAACAGAGGCTTAAGCGCCGGCTTTTATGCAAGGCGGACCCACCAAGTGGTGTATACGGAAAGGTGCCGAATTCAACCCGAGATAGCGGATCAAATAAAGGACACCGTATTGCTTTACATGAAAAGCAATAACATATCGGTTTATGACGAAACCAAGCACAAGGGATTGGTTCGCCATATTATGATACGAAAAAGCGTCAACACCGACGATATTATGGTGGCCATTGTGGCAACCGAGAATAACCGTTCCTTTATGAAAGGCTTAACGGATATTCTTGTGTCCAATTTCCCGGATATAAAGACGGTGGTGTTGAATTTGAATGATAAAGTCACCAATGTCATATTGGGGGACGAATGCATCCATTACTACGGGGACGGAACCATCGAAGAAAAGATCAACGATTTGACATTCCGCATATCCGTTTTGTCTTTCTTCCAAGTCAATACCGTTCAAATGAAGGTTCTGTATGACAAAGTAAAAGAATTCGCAGCGCTTACCGGAGATGAAACCGTTTGGGATTTATATTGCGGCGCCGGAACCATCGGTCTTTATTTGGCTCATCAGGCCAAGAAGGTAATCGGTATTGAAGCGGTTCCCGAAGCCGTTGAGAATGCAAGAGAAAATGCTCTGATAAACAAAATCGACAATGCGGAATTTATTGTCGGCAAGGCGGAAGATAAAATTGAGGAGCTTGTACAAAAGGCTAAAGACCACATCCCCGATCTTGTCATCGTAGATCCTCCTCGAAAAGGATGTCACCAACGCCTTCTAGACGCCCTATGTGAACTTAAGGCTCCTAAACTCATCTATGTTTCATGTAACCCTTCCACGTTGGCAAGAGACTTACAACACCTTACGCAACACGGCCAATACGAAATACAAAAAGTGCAGCCTGTAGACATGTTCCCGTGGACAGAGCACGTCGAGTGCATAGTGGGAATACGTCGTACAGATTCGTAGAAATCTTTAATTTTAAGCACTTTGCGAGTCATATCACTTTTGACCCAGCAGGTGATTTTGGACGTAATAAGCAGATAAAAGACTATGTTATTGTGTCTGTCGTACTTGCATTAGAGTGCGGGAACACGTCAATTATGTCATAAATCAAAAACCCTCTCAGAGCGATTTTATTCGCCGAGAGGGCTCTTTATTCGCAGCCTGCAAGAACAATCAAGGACTTACAGGCATCTGGGTCTTTATATTCAATCCATGTTTCAAAGTTTGTTATTGCAATCAATCGGTCAAAGGCGATGCTCTCCTCACTGTCAGTC
>JAAYHZ010000063.1 GCA_012744235.1 Clostridiaceae bacterium | reverse complement strand
TAATAATACCGGTAATGTTGATAACAAACCGAAGGAAACCGCCAATAGCGAAACAAAGATCGAAGAGGTTCCCAAGGATCCCTATTACGAAATGGTGAACAACAGCAATCGAATCAATGTATTGTGTTTTGGGATTGCCGATTATCTTCTTGCCGATACGATCATGTTGGTCAGTCTTGATCCGGACAACTTGACGGCGGATGTAATTTCCGTTCCTAGAGACACCTTTTATCATACCAAGGGCAGAGACGAGCCCTACATGAAAAAGATAAATGCCTACTATTACGGTAACAATTCGGTGGAAAGAACCCAGAATATGATCAATACCGTAAGCGCGTTGTTAAAGCTGCCGATTCATTATTACGTAAAAATCGAGTTTGACGGAGTCATCGCCATCGTGGATTGTATCGGAGGGGTTACGGTGGATATACCCTTCGATATGGATTACGACGACCCGGAAGCAAACCTGCATATACACTTTAAAGAAGGAAAGAATCAACTGCTGAACGGACAACAGTCTTTGGAATTTTTGAGATTCCGAATGAACAATGACGGTACCCGGTCCGACGGAGATATCGGACGAATCTATCGCCAACAGCAATTTTTGAAGACCGCTATAAAAAAAGCGTTGGGTTTGAACCTGTTGAGCGTTGTAAACGTGGCGCAAAACTATGTAAAAACCAATATGAAACCGGCGGAGATTGTCTCGATGGCAACAAAGTTTATGAGTATTCGCATGGAGGATGTAAGCTTCCATTTGCTGCCCGGATATCCCGACCAATTCGGAGGCGGTGATTACTGGGTATGCTCCGAAGAAAAAGCCAAAGAAATGATTACCCGCATTTACAAGGGTCTTGACAAGGAAGTAAATAGTAATTAAAATATGAAGGAATTGAATAGAGGAAAGACGAAAGGTACCTATTCATATATTCAAGCTTATTCGACGATATTATTATAGAACGGAACCTTAAAAAATCCGTAAATTTCGTCCTCGATTGTTTACAAAAAATCGAGGATTTTTTGTATATTATGTATAATGGAAAAGGGTAAGCCGCACACCCGATTTTTTTCATAATATGTGCCGCAGGCGGCAGCGGCGGAATGGAGAATTATAATGAAGATAAACGCACCGAAAGGAACCAGAGACATTCTTCCGGAAGAGGTCTTCAAATGGCATTACGTGGAAGATGTTATTAAAGAAGTGTGCAATAACTTCAATTACAATCAAATCCGTTTACCGGTATTTGAACATACCGAACTGTTTCAACGAGGAGTAGGAGATACAACCGACATCGTTCAAAAAGAGATGTACACCTTTGAAGACAAGGGCGGCCGCAGCATTACCCTTCGCCCGGAAGGGACGGCAGGAGTCGTTCGCAGTTATATCGAGCACGGTATGTCTTCCCGAACATCGCCCGTGAAATTGTATTATAACATCACCGCTTACCGATACGAAAACGTTCAAAAAGGAAGATATCGTGAATTTAACCAGTTCGGTGTGGAAGCCTTCGGATCCAATGACCCGCTCATGGACGTAGAGGTCATTATGTTGATGGAAACCATATTGGAAAGATTAAGCTTAAAGGATGTGGCGTTAAAAATCAACAGCATCGGATGCCCCCTTTGCCGTAAAGAATACAATCAAATTTTGAAAGCGTATTTGGCAACTCGAATAGAGAAGATGTGCGAAAACTGCCGAAACCGCTTTGAAAAAAATCCCTTAAGGATTCTCGATTGCAAAGAAGAAAAATGCAAAGAGGAAATCAAGGAAGCTCCTCTTTTGGCGGATTACCTATGCAAGGATTGCCACGACCATTTTGAAGAAGTGAAAAAGGGCTTGGACGCTTGTCAAATCCCGTACGAAGTGGATAAAATGATAGTCAGAGGCTTGGACTATTACGTGAAAACCGTATTTGAATTCGTATCCGAAAACGTCGGTACCCAAGGTACCATCTGCGGCGGAGGCCGCTACAACGGCCTGGTGAAGCTTTGCGGCGGACCGGACGAGCCCGGTATCGGTTTTGCAATGGGAATGGAGCGCCTTATTATGGAGCTGGACAGCCGAAATTTCGTTTTTCCGGAACCCGAGCAATTAAAGCTTTTCATTGCCTCCGTAGGGAACGAAACGAAGCATTTCGTATCTTCTTTAACTTACATGTTAAGAAGAAAAGGTATTAAATGCCAAAACGATGTTTCCGGACGTAGTTTAAAAGCCCAAATGAAATACGCGGACAAGATGAATGCCCGATATGTTTTGGTCATCGGAGATGAAGAGGTGGCTAAAAACGAGGGTTCTTTGAAGAATATGAAAACCGGCGAAACGAAGACGGTTGCTTTGGACCGGCTGTACGAGGAATTGATACAGGAGGAGTGCAAAATATGTCAGAAAATTTAACGGAAAACATGTCGGAAAATTTATACGGAATGAAAAGAACAGCTTATTGCGCAACGTTTACCGAAAATGACATCGGCAGGAGAGTAACGGTTATGGGTTGGGTACAAAAGTACCGTAATTTAGGCGGAGTGCTGTTTGTAGATTTAAGAGACAGGAGCGGTATACTCCAGTTAACTTTTCATTCCGAGCGCAATACGGAACTTTTTGAAAAAGCATCGCAAATAAGGAATGAATATGTAATTGCCGCAACCGGAGTTATTGCCGCCAGGGGACCGAAAGACATAAACAAGAATATGGTTACCGGTAAAATCGAGGTTTTATGCGACGAGCTTCGTATATTAAGTAAATCGGAAACCCCTCCCATTTACGTAGACGACCGTGCCAATACCAACGAAGCGGCACGTTTGAAATACCGCTATCTTGATTTGAGAAGACCGGAAATGCAGCAGGCCTTGTATATGAGGCACCGCATTGTTCAATCGGCGAGAGAGTTTCTCAATCAAAACGATTTTTTGGAAATCGAAACACCCATATTGACCAAAAGTACACCGGAAGGAGCAAGAGACTATTTGGTTCCAAGCAGAGTCAATCCCGGAACCTATTACGCCTTGCCCCAGTCGCCTCAAATATATAAGCAGCTTTTAATGGTATCCGGATTTGACCGTTATTATCAAATCGCACGCTGCTTTAGAGACGAAGACCTTCGAGCCGATCGTCAGCCGGAGTTTACCCAAATCGATATCGAAATGTCTTTTGTCAATACGGAAGACATTATGGAAGTAAACGAAAGGTTAATTGCGAAGATTTTCAAAGATATTCTCAATATCGAGATTCCGAGGCCTCTACCGCGTATGACCTACCAAGAAGCCATGGAACGGTTCGGTTCGGACAAGCCGAATATCGGATTCGGTATGGAGCTTGTGAATGTTTCGGACATTGCGGCGGCATGCGATTTTAAGGTTTTCCGTTCGGCTGTGGAAAACGGGGGAAGCGTTCGCTTAATCAATGCGAAAGGCTGTGCCGACAAATATTCCAGAAAGGAAATCGATGCTTTAGGAGAATTTGTGAAAACCTTTAACGCAAAAGGCTTGGCGTGGCTTGCCGTAGGAGAAGACCAACATAAGTCTTCCTTTGCCAAATTTTTAAAACCGGAAGAAACGGATGCTTTCATAAGAAAAGCCCAAGGAGAACCGGGGGACCTGTTGTTTTTCATCGCCGACTCCGACAATACGGTCTTCGATGCTTTAGGAAACCTGAGACTGGAGGTTGCACGAAAGATCGGGATATTAGAGGATATAAAGGACCGATTCAACCTTTTGTGGGTTACCGAGTTTCCTCTTCTTGAGTATGACGAAGAAGAAAAAAGATATGTGGCGAAGCACCATCCCTTTACTTCACCGATGGATGAGGATTTGCACCTTTTGGACACCGATCCATTAAAGGTTCGTGCAAAAGCCTACGACTTGGTTTTGAACGGAACGGAGTTAGGCGGAGGCAGTATTCGTATTCATCGTACCGAAATGCAAAACAAGATGTTCGAGTTGTTGGGCTTTTCACAAGAAGAAGCGGAAAATCGATTCGGATTTTTGTTGGAAGCCTTCAAATACGGAACTCCGCCCCACGGCGGTATTGCTTTCGGCTTGGACCGTTTGGTCATGCTGCTGACCGGAAGAAAAAGCATTCGTGACGTTATTGCGTTCCCGAAAGTACAGAACGCTTCCTGCCTGATGAGCGGCGCTCCGAGCAAGGTTGACCAAAAACAATTGGACGAATTGAAAATAAGAAATGTAGAATAACCAAAAAAATTTAGGAAGGAATTCGGAGGGATAGAATGCCCGTTGATTATCAACGAAAAATAAGAAACTTTAGTATCATAGCTCACATTGATCACGGCAAATCCACACTGGCGGATCGATTGATTGAATTTACCGGGGCTCTGGATAAACGTGAAATGCAAGAGCAGATATTGGATAATATGGATATAGAACGGGAAAGAGGCATTACCATTAAATCCAGATCCTTACGGATGAGCTATACTCACACGGACGGTGAAGAATATATATTAAACCTCATTGACACACCGGGGCATGTGGATTTTACGTATGAAGTGTCACGAAGCCTTGCCGCTTGCGAAGGCGCTCTGCTAGTGGTGGATGCGTCCCAAGGTATTGAAGCCCAAACATTGGCCAATGTATACCTTGCATTGGATAACAATCTGGAAGTGGTCCCGGTGATCAACAAGATTGATTTGGCAAGCGCGAATCCGGAACACGTAAAGAAAGAAATCGAGGATATCATCGGCTTGGATGCTTCGGAAGCTCCTTTGATATCGGCTAAGCAAGGAATCAACATTCAGGACGTATTGAATGCGGTTATAAATAACGTACCGCCACCGAAGGGAGATCCGAACGGTCCCTTGCAAGCACTCATATTCGATTCATGGTACGATAGCTATAAAGGCGTTATGGTTTTGGTTCGAGTATTCGAAGGCACGTTAAAAGTCGGAGACCATATCCGTATGATGAACACCGAAAAAGAGTTTCAAGTGAACGAGTTGGGCTATTTAAAGGTATACGGCTTTGACAAATGCACCGAATTGAAAGCAGGAGAGGTAGGAATCTTTGCCGCCAGCATAAAAAATGTATCGGATACCCAAGTGGGAGACACCGTTACTTTGGTGAATAAACCGGCGGCAAAGCCTTTGGCCGGATATCGAAAATCGGTACCGGTGGTTTTCTGCGGTATTTATCCTGCAGACAGCGCTCGGTACGAAGATTTGAAGGATGCGTTGGGAAAACTAAAATTAAACGATGCTTCCTTCCACTACGAGCCGGAGACCTCCGTGGCTTTGGGTTTCGGCTTCCGATGCGGATTTTTAGGTTTGCTTCATATGGAAATTATACAAGAGCGTATTGAAAGGGAGTTCGATTTGGATATCGTAACTACCGCTCCCAGCGTTGTGTATAAGGTGCATACCACTTCCGGTAAAGTGATCAATATCGATAATCCGACCAATATGCCCGAAGTGTCTGCCATTGAAAAAATCGAAGAGCCTGTCGTAAAAGCTACCATCATCACTCCTGCGGAGTACGTAGGTGCCATTATGGATTTGTGCCAAGAAAGAAGAGGCGTCTACAAGAAGATGGAGTATATGGACGCTTCGCGAGCATCCTTGGAATACGAAATGCCTTTGAACGAGATCATCTATGACTTTTTCGATGCGCTAAAATCCAGAACCAAGGGCTATGCCTCTTACGATTATGAAATCTTGGAATACCGACCTTCCAAATTGGTGAAGCTGGACATTTTGTTAAACGGAGAGCCGGTGGATGCGTTGTCCTTTATTGTACATGAAGAAAAAGCGTATGCCAGAGGAAGAAGAATTGCGGAAAAATTGAAAGAGACGATTCCTCGTCATATGTTTGAAATTCCCATACAAGCTTGTATCGGAGGAAAAATCATCGCTCGTGAAACCGTCAGCGCTTTGCGGAAGGATGTTTTGGCAAAATGCTATGGCGGCGACATCACTCGTAAGAAGAAGCTGTTGGAAAAGCAAAAAGAAGGGAAAAAACGTATGCGTCAGGTTGGCAGTGTGGAAGTACCTCAAGAAGCCTTCATGAGCGTTTTGAAGCTGGATACATGATCACGAGATGCAATAGCGAGTCTTTATCCGTATACGTACATTTCCCCTTTTGCAAGAGGAAATGTACGTATTGTGATTTTGCCTCCTACGAAGGAATGGAACATCGCATTCCGACATACATGGAGGCTTTAAAAAAAGAAATTATAGAGAAATCGGCGGTGTTTGAAAAGCGGGTTTGAAGTCGATTTCTGTCAAAGGCTTCTCGTCCAAAGAGGGGTGCGTTCGCTGAGACTCCTTACTGAACTGGCAGCGGACAATGATCCCAAAGTGCGC
>JAAYHZ010000009.1 GCA_012744235.1 Clostridiaceae bacterium | reverse complement strand
GCCCCAGTCCTCACACATTTCCGCATGTACAATGTACTGGTTAATAGCCGCCAGTTCGTCTGCGAGCAAAGCATTCAGCTTTTCAATGAGTTTTGCGTTTCCCTTCATGAGTACATCTCCTCTCCTTTTAGTAGTGTCATGAACTAAAATGGCATTTGATCATAACCATCTATTACACTAGCTTTCGCTAGCCATAACCGTATTTATCAGCCTTTAACTTTTACGAAGCCTTCCTACGGTACAGGTTCCCCTACCCGATTCGACTTTTAAGATCCTTTATATTTCATCTTCCTAGATTTTCTTTATGCGAACTTGCTGTTTACAACTTCTTCGACACTACTTTATATACATCGCCGCCGCAATAAGGGCGGTCTTTTGTTCATATCAAGCCGTGCTTGTACTTAATATTTTACCTATTTTAGTTCACTTTAGCAACCATATATTTGAATTCGCCGGATTCTTACAAAGAAAGGTAATCCTTATCACCGTTTTAAAAAGAGAAATAGGCTTTTAGTGTTGCACAGCAGCCTATTTCCTTCTAATCGTTCCCCATTATTTCTTTTTACTTTTTCCAAATTCATTGGGTTAAAAACTTTCTCCGGCCAATTTCCCTTTTAACTTACCGTCTTTATAACTGATCCAATGGGTAGCATCTTCGATGAAATCCTCTTCATTCGGCAAGTTCTTAATGATGCTCGGCGGTATTTCCGCATTGTCAAAGCGTGCCGCCGAGCCGTTTTCTCCGCTGAAATAGGATCTGAAAACACACATGCCCATGATCTTTTCCCCATAGGTTCCGCCGATTTGGGTTTCGCAGTAGTATTGGGACACGTATCCTCCGTCGATCTTTACGTATTCAAAGACCAAAGCTTTCTCCCCGTTATTTTCCGCTTCAAGGCGCAAGGCATCCATATCGGGATAGTATTTTACATCCATGAACAATTTCTCATCTTCATCCGTTTCCATGGTCATGGTGTAGTGGGTATCGCTTTCCTTTTTGAGCTCCGGATTTTTTAAGCTCTTACCCTCTCCTGCAAATGCTAGGAAAGCATACTCTTTATACTGAAGTTCCTCGTCTTCTAATGTCTCGCCCCAGTATATCAAAGGAGTCAAGTAGTGAAATATTCTAGCGTCGGGTATGTACACCGCGGAAAGGCCTGTGACCAGACCTTCGTTAAGGGCTTTTTCCACGAGGAAAGTTTCGAATTTCATTCTTGCTTCAAGAAAAGTCAGGTAGTTTTCATCGCCGCCCTCTTTATAGCCCGATGCTCTCAAACCTTCTACATCTTCGTAATCTTCTTCGTCTTCGTAAGCTTCCTCGTCTTCTTCCTCTTCCCACTCTTCATCGTATTCATCCCATGAATCATCCTCATAGCCTTCCTTTTCCCCGCATGCTGCAAGGGAAAAAACAAGACTTACGCATAATAGAACAAGTAACAGTCTTTTAAACAATTCAAACACCTCCGTAATTCCTTTTCACTTAACTTTTTAACTATCCGAACCCCGCCTTTCCTCCATCGTTTCACATAAGTCTCGAAAGTTAATAATCAGCTCCGCCCTGGAATTCACATTCAGCTTTTTGTAAATGGCCGTTTGGTAGGTATTAGCGGTGGAATATCGAATGTTCAATATTTCCGCCGTTTCCTTCAGGCTGTAGCCGTTTATGAGAATAAAGAAGGTTTCCTTTTCTCTGGGAGTAAGGCTTTCCACCATTTTCGATTTTTCACAAGCGGTAAGATTCAGCTTTTTCCCGTAAGGCGTATCCGTTCTTGAAAGGATCTCATCCTTCTCCTGCTTTTCTTCGGCTTTTCCTTTCGACTTTTTTAATACTTCCTTGACCCGATCCATAAAACCCAAATCCATCACCTCCCGGAGGGATATATGGTATATACTAACAATATAGTCTGAGAATCGCTAAGGGTCGATTCATTAGTTCACATGAGAATTGAAAAACTCCCCCTCATTAGTTCTAATGAGAGGGAGCAAAAGCCAAAAAATATGGATCGCATTCGATGGTTCTATTCTTTATACTCCTGCAGCAACAGGAAAAGCTCCGTACGGCTGTTGATGTTCATCTTTCGGTATATGGAGGTACAGTATGTATTGATGGTGGCATAAGCTTTCGAAAGCATCCCTGAAATTTGTCTTAGAGTATAGCCTTCAAGAAGGAGCTTACAGACTTCCGTTTCCGCAGGGGTAAGCTTGTAGTCCTTGAGTTTTGCCTCCAACCTTGAATGCTCACTGATATCCCCTCGGTAAGCATCGTCGATCCACTCCCCCGAATACAGCATTTTCGTAAAAAAAGGAGACAGGATGAAAAAGAGGATGATTATCAAGATGGAGATAAGGGCCATCCACAAAGATGAAACCGGCATATCGCTTTTGCCGGTAAGCTTGACCAAAACCAAAGAGGCCAGGTAGCATACAGAGGAAAGAAGAAAACCGGTTCGGTAGAAAAGAAGACTTTTGAATTTTTTTATCATGAATCCGGCCAGATAATAGATGTTGACGATACCAATGGAATAGGCGGCTCCAAAGCATGCGGCCGAAAAAAGACCTGCATCCGGAACCTGCACCCTGACGATATCCAGCACAAAACCGAAGGCGGAAAAAGCAACGGAAAGGTTCAGCATGATACACAGATTCATGGTCAGGCGGGATTGAAGAAGAAGGACCGCAACAAGGCCGGTTAAAATTCCGATAAAGTAATAGGATTCGATTCGGCCTGCCGAAGAAAGGCTCGTTTGCCTGAGAAGATCCGGTGCGATTACATCGTTTAAGGCGAATATGATATAGATTACGGGCATTAAGGAATAGGCCTTAACCGGCGCCTTTACCTTTTCAAAAGAAGGTACCGTGTGGGCATGGGTTTTAATGTGGTAAGCGCTGAAGGCCAAGAATACCATGATGAAAAAGATAAGAAGATTGAAAGGGTGTAAAATAAATCTCTCGCCATCCAACACCGGCTTTATAATCATCAAAAGTTTCGGAAGAAGGACCACTAAAATCATGGAATAAAATTTTTCCGAGTTGTTAAGAACCATGAAAAAGGAATAAACATAGGAGATAAATATATGTCCGATACAGGGTACGGCAAACAGCATGAGGATTTTTGAAGCCGTACCGGGTCCGAGAAACAGTACGGCTATATAGCAGGCCAGCGTAAAGAGCACGCTGTAAAAGGAAGCGGGAACAAACCTTTTCCCGTCGAAAAGAATGGGAATCAGGCTTCCCGTAAGCAGCATAACGATAAAATAAAGGTTTGTATCCCCTACGATTTCCTCGAAAAAGCTTACCTTAAGGGCAAAGCCTCCCATAGGGAGAAAGTAGGCATAAAGCCAAACGGATACGGCAATACATCCCCAAAAGTAGGGTAAGTTTTCTTTTGAAATTCCTTTGATACTTAGCTTATTCGCAGATCGGAAAGCAGACCCCAAGAGATTTTTAAGACGGCTTTTCCGTTCTCCCATTGCCCTATCCTCCTTATGTTCGCCTACGCAATTTTTTCCGCCGTCTATCGTTCTTTTATGCTTTGTTTAACCAAGGGTAGCCTAAGCCGGACATGAACTAAACGGTGGAATGATCGTTTGCCGATGCATGTAAATATAAAATCGAGGTGTGTTCCATCCTTAAAACTTCTTTAAACATTAATCTCATTATATTACATTCTCATCAAGGGTAGTACCTGCATTTTCATAATTCTTCTTTTTTCCCTTCTATTCGCTGTCGAATCAAGAGAATAGCCGTAAGAAAAGCAATATACAAGGCGAAGGCCGCCAACAGGATGGCGAAAAAGTCTCGAATGGCCGTATGGGATGAACCGTCAAACCCTTTTATGAGCAAATGGGCGATGAAGTAGGACAAAGGAAGCAGAGAGAAATTCAAAGCCAAGTTGAAAACTTTTTTGTTCCTCCGCATAACAACCGCCGCGGTAAGGCTTATTACGGCAAGGCCCAAAGCAATGAACGCATAGTAGGTCAAAAAGAGCCTCGGAAGGGTTTTAACGCCCCCGCCGGAATAAAGATCCTCTCCGTAGATCAATAGGTCTTCCTTTCCGTCGGCTTGGACGTAGTATACGGCGGCCACCTTTTCGCCCTCCGGATTTAGGACTCTGTATTCCGGGTCCGATGTTTTCATCGAACGATTCCATACACTGTTCCATGTCGTAATGTGGTAAACGTAGCCCCTGCCCTCTTCCGCCGGATATCGGCTAATATCGCAGCCATGCACGGTGTCGTCCAATCGAACAAGGACCAAGCCTTCTCCGATTTCTCTTACCGACACGCTGTGATCGCCGTAGGAATGGTACTCCGGCGCCGTTAAATATGCGGCGGCTACAATGAAAAATACAAAAGAAAGCATCATGGAAAACAGAATCTTTTTTCGAAGCCTTGATTTTATCTTTTTCAAGGCGGATCCGTCTTTGTCCGCCGGCATATCATGAAAGCTTTTCATTTCATGGAGTGCATCTTTGCATTCGCTGCAGTGCTTTAAGTGCTCTTCAACCAAAGCGTCGGAGTCCCGGCTCAGCATGTTTTCCGCATACAAAGGCAGAAGGTCGTTAATTACGCTGCATGTGATTTTCACTCATCATCCCTCATTTCTTCTCGAATCTTTTTTTTTGCTCTGTGATAAGTGACGCAGGCCCAGTTGTCCGTTTTACCGAATAAAGCGCCGATTTTTTTGAAGCTGAGTTCTCCGTAAACTCTTAGTATAAAAACTTCTTTATAAGGCTCAGGCAGGTTTTGGAGAACTTCATGAGCCTTCTTTGATGCCTCCGATGCGGACACCGTCTTTTCCAAGTCGAAATCATCTTCCTTTTCGGGAACGGAATCAAGATCCTGCCAGTGCTTTTCCTTTCTTATGTACGAATAATAGGTATTTTTTGCGATTTGAAAAAGCCAAACCTTGATGTCGCATTCCCCTTTAAAGCCGTCAATGGCCTTAATGGCTTTCATAAAAGTTTCCGACGTGATGTCCTCCGCTATGTGTTTGTC
>JAAYHZ010000062.1 GCA_012744235.1 Clostridiaceae bacterium | reverse complement strand
GTAGCCAAGATTGCCCATGAAAACGGCATTCCCCTGCTTGTCGACAATACCTTCGCTACGCCTTTCCTTCTTCGCCCCATTGAATTGGGTGCCGACATCGTAATCCATTCCGCTACCAAGTTTATCGGCGGGCACGGAACCGTCCTCGGCGGCGTCATCGTGGACGGAGGCCGATTCGATTGGGCGGCAAACGATAAGTTCCCCGGTCTTTCGAAGCCTTGCCCCGGATACCACGGAATCGTGTTTACCGAAGCGGTGGGAAAAGCGGCCTATATCATCAAGCTGCGCACAACCCTCATGAGAGATACCGGAGCCGCCATCAGTCCTTTTAACTCCTTCTTGTTGCTGCAGGGACTGGAACCACTGACGCTTCGCGTGGAACGCCACGTAGAAAACGCGCTGAAAACCGTGGAGTTTTTGAAAAACCATCCCCAAGTGAAAAAAGTCAACCACCCCTCCTTGGAAGATCATCGGGACCATGAGCTTTACAAACGGTATTTCAAAAACGGTGCAGGCTCCATCTTTACATTCGAAATCAAGGGCGGAAGAAAAGCGGCTCAAAAATTCTGCGAAAGCTTGGAGCTCTTCTCTTTGCTGGCTAACGTAGCCGATGTGAAGTCCTTGGTCATTCATCCGGCTTCCACCACCCATTCCCAAATGACGGAAGAAGAGCTTTTGGCAAGCGGTATAACGCCTTCCACCATTCGGCTTTCCATCGGTACCGAACATATCGACGATATTATCGACGATTTGCAGCAGGGCTTTGACGCCGTTAAGGATTTGGAGGATTAATCGTCTAACAAAGATCTTGCTCCTTGTTTCGAATATCCCAGGCTTTTGTAAAACATAATAGGGATAGAAAACGAAAAGGAGCAAGCCGCAATGAAGAAAATTACTCTCCGGGAGTTTGTAACCCTTCTTGTACAAAAATCCAAAGAGGACAACATAGCGGACTATGCTTATCGAATGACCTATAGCCTGTTGTTGTCCTTCTTTCCTTTTGCGGCTTTTCTTTTGTCCTTGATAAGCATGGCGGATTTGGATTATACCCTCCTTATGACCTTTTCCGAAGCCTTTTTACCGAAGGAAGTCTACAGGCTGATACATGAGAATGTGACCCAAACGGAAAAAGAGCTTCGTACCCAATTCATGTCCTATTCCGCCCTCTTTGCCCTTTACGCGGCATCCGGCGGTTTTCGAGCCTTTATGGAAGGAGCCGACCGAGTCACGAATTCTCAAAAAAAAAGAAAAGCTTTTATGAAGTACGTTCTATCCGTAATTTGGGTTGTTCTATTTTCCTTCGCCATCGTTTCCGCCTTGTTAGGCATCGTTTTCGGGCAAAAGATATTGAACAAAATCAAAGAGCATTTACCCGCGCTGCCCGGGGAAGAGCTGTTGAATCTTTTTCGTATTCTGCTTCCCTTGGTATTTGTGTTCATTCTTTTTTTATCGATCAATATGTTCGTCCCGTCAAGGCAAATATGTTTTTCATGCGCCTTACCCGGCTCTGTTTTTGTCACCGCCTTGTGGACGATAGCCACCTTGCTTTTCGGATTTTACGTCAACCGTTTTACCGACTACTCGAGGTTTTACGGAACCGTCGGCTCCGTCATTATCTTGCTGGTTTGGCTGCAATTGACCTCGGTGAT
>JAAYHZ010000061.1 GCA_012744235.1 Clostridiaceae bacterium | reverse complement strand
GGACCAGGGACGTCAAAAAGGAACCATGACCCTGTGGCATCCTGACGATTTTATTCAAATCGCAAGATCCAACGCCCCCGGGATTATTCGGGATTCGGAAAAATACGAAAGAACGCTGGCCTGGATCGATGTTTCCGAAGAGGATTCCTACTTAATCGACGTATTTCGAGTGACGGGTAAAAACGGTCTTTATGAAAAGTTTACCCGCGCCAACGTAGGAACCTTGTCCGTAAACGGATTAAGACTGGAAAAGGCGGGCTTGGAGTATCCGGACAACGTTTTCATGAAGGATTTTCAAAAAGCATCGCCTACGGAGGAAGGATGGTTTTTGGATCTTGCCATCGACGACGTTTTAA
Source organism: Clostridiaceae bacterium (assembly GCA_012744235.1). Taxonomy (GTDB): domain Bacteria; phylum Bacillota; class Clostridia; order JAAYHZ01; family JAAYHZ01; genus JAAYHZ01. The sequence goes on along the minus strand of JAAYHZ010000061.1, from coordinate 10,685 downwards.
ACGTATTTTCCACCCGTGAGAAGATTCATTGGAAATACAAGAGCTTCACGGAAGGAGAAACCTTGTATATCGCAAGCAGCTGGGTTCCGCCTTCCATGGAGATGTTAGCAAAAGGACACCAAGGCTTTTGGATGCCGGCGATTATCGACGCAAAAGAATTGGAAACCGACGGAACGGTGACCTTTGTATCGGTGATGGAGCCCTACACGGAAAAATCGAATATCGCAAGCTGTTCGCGAATCGGTACCGGATGCGATCGAAACGTGGTGCTGACGACCGAGCTGTCCGACGGAAGGACTGATGTTGTCCTTCTTTTGGATCCGGACGGACCGCAAAAGGAAGCATCCATCCGTGTAAAGGATCGTAATATTACCTGTAATGCCCAATGGGCGATTCTTCGCTTGTCGCAAGACGGGTCCGTAGCGGATTATCGTAAGGATGAAAGAGGGATTCTCTCCGTAGACGGAAAAGACCTCGTATAACGGAGCACCCGAAGAAAGGAGAGTTCAGAAATGGTGAAAATCACGGGCACGGATCTGGTCGTTTCTCCTTTGTGCTTGGGTTGCGCCGTCATCGGCAGTTCCTTTGACAAAAAGGAATCCTTTGATTTGCTGGACTTGTTTACGGGTATGGGCGGTAACTTTTTGGATACCGCCCTTAATTATGCCGATTGGGCATATCCCGAAAAAAGCATAAGCGAGAAAACCATCGGTTTGTGGATGAAAGAAAGAAAAAATCGAGATCGTGTCACGATAGGGACAAAGGTGGCCCAAATCGATTTTAACACCGGGTATGTGCGAATCCGGAAGGAGGAAATAACGGAAGACGTGATGACCTGCCTTAAAAACCTGCAAACGGACTACATCGATTTGTTGTACCTTCATCGTGACCTTGAAGATGTACCGGCGGAGGAAATCACGGAGACGTTACGGAAGTTAAAAAAAGAAGGCTTGATCCGCTATTACGGATTTTCCAATTGGAGCACGGACCGTCTGAAAAAGGTGCGGGAGTTGGTAGGAGACACCGGAGGCTTCGCCGCCAACCAACCCATGTGGAGCTGTGCTCGAATCAATAAAGAGAGCTTAAGCGATCAAACCTTACGAATCATGGACGATGAAATGTTTCTTTTCCATAAGGAAACAAAGCTTACGGCGGTGCCTTTTACCTCCCAAGCGAGAGGATATTTTGCGAAGCTGGAGGAAGGAAGGGTATCTTCATCGCTGAAAAAAATCTATGACAACGAAGAAAATCGAAAGCGCTTTGAAAGGCTTAAAAAATGCTCGGAAGAAACCGGACTTTCCGTAAACGACTTGAGCTTGGCATATCTTAAGTCCATGCCCTTCCCGACGGTACCCATCATCGGGTTTAAGGATAAAGAGCAGCTTTTACAAAATTTAAAAAACATGGACATAACGTTGCCGGAAAAAACGGTTATGTATATCAGGGGGGAAAGCAACCTGTTTTAATATCTATTGACCCTAAAAATCGTATCTTGTATAATGATATAGAATAAATGTTCGAAGGCGGTATTGTTAGCAATGAATATGGTTCAAATATTGGATTCACTGAAGAACAACCAAAGGTTCGGTGAAAACATTACAAAATGGGTGGAGATTCCGGAAAGAGAAGCCGTCTATTGCGACTTTCCTTCTTCCATGGACCAAAGAATCAAGGATGCATTGATGAAACGAGGCATCAAACAACTGTATTCTCACCAAAAAAGCGCCTTTGAAAAAGCCGTATCCGGAAAGGACATCGTGGTGGTTACTCCGACGGCTTCCGGTAAAACCTTGTGCTTTCATTTGCCGGTATTGGATGCCGTATTAAAGGATCCCGATTCCCGAGCCTTGTTTTTGTTTCCCACCAAGGCTTTGGCCCAAGACCAAATGCTGGAGCTTCACGATGTGATCACGGAAATGGGCGTGGACGTGAAAACCTACACCTACGACGGCGATACGCCCCAATCGGCTCGAAAAGCGGTACGACAAGCGGGCCATATCGTGGTTACCAATCCGGACATGCTTCATTCCGGTATTCTTCCGCACCATACCAAATGGACCAAATTGTTTGAAAACTTAAAATACGTGGTTATTGACGAGATTCACCACTACCGAGGGGTATTCGGAAGCCATTTGGCCAACGTGATACGAAGGCTTCATCGCATATGCAGGTTTTACGGATCCGATCCCGTATTTATCTGCTGCTCCGCTACCATCGCCAACCCGAAAGAGCTGTCCTCTAAAATCATAGGAAGAGAGACGGAGGTGGTGGACAACAACGGGGCTCCTTCCGGAAAGAAGTATCTTTTGTTCTACAATCCCCCTACGGTCAATAAGGAATTGGGCATACGAAAAAGCAGCATCAAGGAAGCCTATTATTTGGCGGAGCAATTCATTAAAAACGATATTCAAACCATCATATTCGCCCAAAGCCGAGTTCGGGTGGAGCTTTTGGCCACTTATTTAAAAAGCATTTTCTTCGGACGCCTGCAGCAGGAGCAGAAAATCCGAGCCTACCGCGGAGGCTATTTGCCTTTGCTAAGAAGAGAAATCGAACGAGGACTTCGAAGCGGAGAGATACGGGGCGTGGTATCCACCAATGCCTTGGAGCTGGGGATCGATATCGGCGCCTTGGAGGCCTGTATCATATGCGGATACCCGGGTTCGGTGGCCAGCACTTGGCAGCAGGCCGGCCGCGCCGGAAGAAGAAACGGCGTTTCCGTGGCCATTCTCGTAGCGGACAGCAGTCCTTTAAACCAATACATCATATCCAATCCGGACTATTTTTTACAAAGCAAATCGGAAAACGCCATGATCAATCCGGACAACTTGACCATCCTATACAGCCACATTATGTGTGCCGCTTTTGAGCTGCCCTTTGAGGACGGGGAGGTTTTCGGGCCGAATACCTTGCCGGAGCTGCTAAAATACATGGAAGAGGCCAAGCTACTTCGCCACGTGCAGAACCGATGGTATTGGATGAGCGAGCAGTTTCCCGCCAACGCCATCAGCCTTCGGACCTCCACCAATGAAAACTTTGTCATTATCGATATATCCGATCCGAAGCACAGCGTCATAGGGGAAACCGATTGGTTCAGCGCTCCTATGCTGCTTCATGAAGAGGCCATCTATATCCACGAAGGGAACCAATACCAAGTGGAAAAATTGGATTACACCGAAAAAAAGGCGTATGTGAGAAGAGTGGACGTCGACTACTATACCGACGCCAACCTTGCGGTGGATCTGAAGGTTTTGGAGGTGTTCAAGGAGGACGAAAGCCAAACGATCGGACGGTATTGGGGAGACGTGATGATCTCTGCTTTGGTTACCATGTTTAAGAAGATCAAGCTTCTTACCCACGAAAACATCGGCGCGGGACATGTGAACCTACCCGAAACCGAAATGCATACGACGGCCTATTGGATCACCTTTCCCGAGGAGCTGGAGCGGGAATTGGGAAAAGAAAAGCTGGAAGACGCTCTTCTGGGCTTATCCAACGTGTTGGGCAACTGCGCTCCCTTTTATTTGATGTGCGATGTAAAGGACATCCGCGTGGTGTACCATGTAAAATCGGTCTTTACGCAAAAACCCACCATCTATATTTACGACAATGTTCCGGGCGGCGTAGGCTTCAGTGAAAAACTGTTTACTCTCCATAAAAATCTTTACCAAATGGCGAAGGACCTGATACAAAAATGCGGATGTACAAACGGATGCCCTTCCTGTATCGGCGCCTATACGGAATTTTCAGGAAGTGAAAATTTGAAGGATGCCATTCTTGCTTTGATTAACATTATTCTTGCCGAAGAAACAAAGACGGTGGAATGAGATGGATATCAAAAAACTGTTGGATAAGTACCAAATACGTCCTCAGGTGAAAAAAGAAGATACGGAAAATACGGTTTTAGATCGTGAAATTGACAAGCTTGTTCCCGGAAAGGTCGTGAACAACGAACACGGCAGCTATTTCATGACGGAGAACAGGTACCCTTTAACCTACCTTTACGGCGGTGTGCCTTTAGGCGATCTTTTGGACATCGACGATGTTTCTTTCGAATGTTTGGCGGGAAATCCGTATTTGGATCCGAGGAGGATGCTTTTTTTGGATACGGAAACCACCGGACTTTCCTCCGGTACGGGAACCGTCGCTTTTTTAGTGGGAGTCGGTTTTTTGGAAGAAGATTGCTTTGTCCTCCGCCAATATTTCATGAGGGATTATCATGAAGAAGCCTCCTTGCTGTATGATTTGGGTGCGATACTGAAAAACGCCCAAAGCGTGGTGACCTACAACGGCAAATCCTTTGATTTGCCGTTATTAAACGCTCGTTTTATCGCCAATCGTTTTCGGCCGGGATTCGGCAATCCGGAGCATTTGGACCTTCTGCATATATCCAGGCTGTTTTGGAAGGGCGTTTACGAAAACTGCAGGCTGTGTACCATCGAAAGAGAAGTTTTAGGGGAAATACGGATCGAAGATATTCCCGGTGAGCAGATTCCTTTGGAGTACTTCCGTTATCTGGATACCAAAGATGCCACCGTCATGAAAAAGGTTCTTTCCCATAACGAATCGGATATTTTGACTTTAGCCGCTCTTTTGGTGCGTTTTTCCCGCATGGTGAAAAACCGCTTTTTCTCGGAAGAGGTTGTAGAGCTTACGGGCTTGAGCAAGCTGTATGAAAAAAGAGAGAATTACGACAGTATGACGGAATGCTTGGAAAGAAGATTTAATTTGGTTCCGGACGCTTGGGACTTTGATTCCCTCCGTCGAATTTCCGTCATATACAAAAGGACAGGAAGATACGACAAGGCTCTTTCTTTGTGGCGCTACTATTTCGAAAAAGAAGATCTTGACACGGCCATCGGATTAAAGGTCTATGCCGGAACGGAAATCGCAAAGTATTTGGAGCACAAAGAAAGGGATTACCTGTCCGCTCTGAAAACGGTGAACGAGTTGATTGTATTTTTAAAAAGCAAGCGTATTTTCGGACAAAAATACCTGCCCGAGCTGGATAAAAGAAAAAGCAGGCTGGAAAAATTGGTAAAACGGCGGTAAAACCCGGTATACTAAAGGCATATCGGAAGGGATGGATATGAAAGAAACCGACTTATACAAACCGGTAAAAGAATTATTCGAAAAAATGGGATATACGGTCAACGGAGAAGTAAAGGACATGGATGTTACGGCGGTAAGAGGAGACGAATTGGTTGTCGTGGAATTGAAAACCGCTTTTAACATTACGCTGCTTCAGCAAGCGGTGAAAAGACAAAAGATAACGGAGCAAGTTTATGTGGCCATACCGAGGCCGGACTACAAAAAAAGATTCTCTCAAGATTTTAAGGATAAGGAATATCTTTTACGAAGGCTTTCCTTAGGTTTGATTTTGGTGGCCATGGACAGCCCGGTGCCTTACGCCTCCATTGCGTTAGAGCCGAAGCCCTATAAAGAGCGGACTTCATCAAAAAGCCAAATGAAGAAGGAAAAAGCTCTTCGAGAAATCGAGGAACGTCACGGAGATCATAATATCGGGGGAAGCAATCGCGTCCAAATCGTTACCGCTTACAGGGAATGCGTCCTTCGTATTGCGGGACTGATGGAGCTTTCGGCGCCTGTTACGGCGAAGGAATTAAAGGATGCCGGATGCGGTCCGAAAACCTACTACATTTTAAAAAACAACTACTACGGCTGGTTCCGAAAAGATTCGGAAGGAAAATACCGACTGACGGAAAAAGCCTATCAAGAGATGGAACGGTATCGCGATCTTATCAATCTTCTGATTTTTGACTACCTTACAAAAGACGACCGAATGATAACTCTAAGAAAAGCCAAAATAGGAGAAGCAAAGCTTTTGTCCGAAATTGTAAAAGAATCCGTAAAAAACACGGAATACCCCGACGAAGAAGCAAAGGCTTATGAAAAAAAACATTCCGTAAGCCGAGAATACATTCGGGATTCTTTGGTTTACATAGCGGAAATCGGCGGAGAAATTGCGGGATTTTGGTCCCTGGTTGAAAGGACGGAAGACCTTTGGGAAGATGAAATCCTAAAGCAAAAAGGGTTCTGGCTGGACCGATTCTTTGTAAAACCGAAGTACAGGAATATGGGGGTAGGAAAAAGGATGTTTCAATCGATAAAGGCCTACGGGGAAGAGAATAATATACGTCGTATATTCGGTTTGACGGATCCTCATACGGAGGGATTTTTCGATAAAATGGGAGTGCAATTGTCGGAAACGGTAGGATCCGATTTAAAGAATAGCAAGCTGATGGAGATTATCATATAAAGAAAGGCGAGGTGTTCTGAAGATGAAAGATCGAAAAACCATCACCGTTTACGTAGAAGGGAAAAAGGTGACCAACGTAAAAGAAGGTCTTACGGCGGGAGATTTGGCTCCGTTATTCGGAGGAAACCATATTGCTCCGATTATAGCCGCGAAGATTAACAACCGAATCGTTCAATTAAGCGAGCCCTTAATCGATCAATGCAAGGTGGACTTTATCGATATGGATTCCGGGGACGGCGTCCGGATTTACAAAAGAAGTCTTCAATTCTTGTTGGCTTTTGCCATGCATAAAATGATGCCTCATTGCAAATTAAAGATCAGTCATTCGGTCTGCTACGGGGTTTACTGTACCGTGGAAGGCGTAAAAGCGGATGAGGAATTGGCTTCAAAGCTGGAAGCGGAAATGAAGAGGCTGGTATCTTTAGAGCTGCCCATCGAAGAGGTGATTGTGAATAAAAAGGAAGCCGTTAAGATATTGGAAAAGCAGGGCAGAGAGGACAGCATTATGGTGCTGGACTATCTGGACGAGGATAAGGTGACCTTTTACAAATGCCAAGACTACTACGATTCTTTTTTCAGCAGCATTGTAGCCAATACCCGCTATTTAAAGGTCTTCTCCATTCGCTACCATGAAGACGGTTTGGTCATCGTGCATCCCGTTCGATACGACAGCTCTCATGTTGCGGTATACAATCCTTCGGAAAAGCTGTTCCGCGTTTTTACGGAAAACAAGGAATGGGGTAAAATATTGGAGCTGGATACGGTAGGGCAATTGAACAAGATGGCTAAAAACGGTGAAATCCACGAAATGATTTTGGTAAGCGAAGCGCTGCAGTCGAAGAAAATCAATGAAATTGCCGACGAGATCACAAGATTAGGAAGAAAGCTGGTGCTGATTTCGGGACCTTCTTCTTCCGGAAAAACCACCTTTTCAAGAAGATTGGCCATTGCTCTGCGGGTGAACGGTATTAAATCTACAACCATATCGCTGGACAATTACTACCGAGACCAAAGCGAGGCTCCCATCGGAGAGGACGGCCAAATCGATCTTGAGCACATCGATACCTTGGATTTGAAGCTTTTGAACGACCAGCTTTCCGATATACTTCAATACAAAGAGGTGGAGGTCCCCATATTCAATTTCAATACGAAAAAAAGAGAACCGAAGGGCAGAATGTTTAGGGCGGAGAAAAACGGTGTTATCATTATGGAAGGAATACACGCTCTGAATAAGGATTTGACCAAAAAAATTCCCGATCATATGAAATACAAAGTGTATGTGAGCGCTTTAGCGACCATCAATATCGATGATCACGTTCGGATTTCCACCACCGACAACCGCTTGATCCGAAGAATGGTTCGGGATAAACAGTACAGAAACACGGAAGCGGAAGAAACGCTGATGAGATGGCCCAGTGTACGAGCGGGAGAAAAAAGGTGGATCTTCCCTTACCAAGAGGAAGCGGACATCATGTTTAATTCCGCTCTGTATTACGAGCTTAGCGTTTTGAAAAATATGGCGGAACCGCTGCTTTTGCAAATCGGGCCCGACAGTCCTCAATATCCCATTGCAAGGCGTTTATTGGATCTTTTGGATTATTTCCATCCCGTAAAACCCGATTATATCCCCAACAATTCCATTTTAAGGGAGTTTATCGGAGGAAGCTGCTTCCACGATGTTCATGAGGGCTTTAACACGGTGGTAGAGGTGTAATAGGAATTTTAAAGACTATTCAATCGTAAAAGGGATATCCATTTCTTCGGATATCTTTTTTAGTTTCTTGAATTTTTCCGTATCGACGACATTTTTATCTTTGTCATAGAGAAACTTAAGCTTTACGTTTTTGCCCAATCGGCTGCATAAAACCTTTTTAATGGTATTAATGTATTCTTCGCGTGCCAGCTGCATTTGGATATAGCTGTTTTCTTGGATATTGCAAATATGGACGCAATCGTCCTTTGCATAGGCCTTTGTATTTTGCAGGCAGAAGTATAAAGGCTTGGTCTCTTCGAAAATGTCGTTTAAGCAAGCCTCCCATACGGTCAGGTCCTTTGCGTTTTTTAAATCGTCGGCTTGCGATTCTTCTTCGATTTCCCCGTTTTTTGCCGCAAAAAGAGCTCGGACAACATGGTCTTCTTCCGTTTTGTCTTCCGTAGGAGCTTGTACTTCGATGACTTTTTGTGTAGGAGCGCTCGCTTCGGGAAGAGGCTTTTGGAACGTATTGAGCACGCTTAAATGATCGACTTTAACCTCCAGATTTTTAAGCCTGTTTTCCAAGGTTTCGTCGGAAAGGGTAACGGGCCGGCCAAAGCAGATGCCGGTTAACCCGGCTTCAAGCATTACTTTCGGCAGGGATACCCATTTGATTTGATTTTCCAATTTGGATAGCTCGGAGATAATAAAAATCGTACGATCCGGAGTCAATTCCTTGCTCAATTCTTGTAAAGAAGCAATCGTCTCTTTTGTAAGCTCTAAGGTATTTTCCGGATTGCTCGTCATCATGATGACCAAAATATTTCGGAAAAAGACTATCAAATCCTCTAAAAGAACGGATACCTTCTTTCCGTCGGAGACGATTTTATCGATAAGCTCGAACAAGGGACCGATTTCATAGCGGATGATATGGCGGCATAAAAGGAGCATATCGCTTTCATTTACCGTACCCAACATCTCGATCACATCGTCCCCGTCGATTTTATCCATACCCGAAGACATGCATTGGTCCAAAAGGCTCAACGCGTCTCGAAGAGCACCGTCGGCTTTCCTTGCGATAATACGAAGAGCTTCCTCCGTAATATTACCCTTTTTCGATTGAACCACGGATTGAAGGCGCTGCATAATACCTGCCAATGATATTTGCCTGAAATCAAAACGCTGGCACCTGGAAAGAATGGTAGCGGGAAGCTTATGAGGCTCCGTTGTCGCTAATATGAATATGACATGAGCCGGCGGTTCCTCCAATGTCTTTAAAAGAGCGTTGAAAGCGCCGGTGGATAGCATATGGACTTCGTCGATGATATATACTTTGTATTTGGCTGAAACCGGTAGATATCGAACCTCTTCACGAAGCTCTCGAATGTTGTTGACGCTGTTGTTGGATGCGGCGTCGATTTCCAAAACATCGCTGACGGCTCCGCTTAGAATCTCCGTGCAGGATTTGCATTTATTGCAGGGATTTCCGTCTTGAGGATTTAAACAATTGACCGCTCTAGCCAAAATTAAGGCGCAGCTGGTTTTACCGGTGCCTCTGGTGCCGCAAAACAAATAAGCATGGGCAATTTGACCGGTCGAAACCGCATTTTTCAATGTTCGAACAACGTGTTTTCGTTCCACGATGTCGTCAAATGTCAAAGGCCGCCATTCTCTGTATAAAGCTTTATACGTCATTGTTTATCACATCCGCCGGATAATAAAAAGATCGTGCACCAGCCTCCGATCCGTAGAATGTACGCATGTAATGCTCCGAACTCAAACCGGGTTGCCTTACGGCACATATCGGACATTGCTTACCGCTGCTTCCTTCCGGACCTGACGGGGTTCACAAGCCTCTATTGCGCAAGGGCCGGTTCTCAACGTCCGGCTGCATACAGCAAGACCACACTCTCCCAAAAACCTCGGGCATGGAATTCAACCCTGCTATAGCGGATTGCAGGTTACAGGACACCGCTAACTTCCCGTCTAGCACGATCATGTACATTATACAGGAAGACGGATGACTTTGCAACAGAAATACGGGAAAAGGGAATGTCAATAACAGGAAAAAGAAAAAAGAGCAAAAAAATTTGCACTCTTTGGATATAAACGAATGAATGATTCCTGATTGGTCGAGTGCAAATGTCAAATCAATTATTCCATATAATTTACATTATAATAAGGAGGAATAAAAATGAAAATAGTATTGTTGGTTGTGACAGTTATATTATAGCACGCTCTCTTTGAAATGCAAGTACTTTTTCATTAAATTTTTAACAATGTTGTTTCAATTTGTTTAAAAATATGTAAAATAAAATTCTGCAAAAAGAGTAAAAAAATTGCACTCATTTTATAATCGAATGAATAATTCCTGATAGTTTGAGTGCATTGATTTAAGATCACTAACTCTACTAATAGTAATACTAAAAGGAGGAACAAAAATGAAAATAGTATTATTAATTGTGACAATACAATTATATCAAGTATCAACAAAAAAGCAATACTTTTACGGAAAATTAAGAAATTTTTCTCATGGAATTCATAGGAAAACAAAAGCTTATTCCACGAATTTCCATGGATCTCCAATTGTGCAGAATGAATGTTTACAGACTTTGTAAAACCGGTATAATATAATTGACTAACAGAAAGGAAGAATCGGACATGAGTGTAAAAAAAGCAATTATCCCGGCTGCCGGGATGGGAACTCGATTT
>JAAYHZ010000060.1 GCA_012744235.1 Clostridiaceae bacterium | reverse complement strand
CCTTGACAGGGTTCATTTTTACGACCTTGTCGTAAGCGGCGGTCAAGATTTTTCTTTGTCGATCGGTTCGTTCGTAATCGGAATTGCCGACGGCTCGCAATCGGGCATAAATTAAGGCCATCCGTCCGTCCATGTGAACGACCCCCGCCTTTTCATATCCTAAGTAGCGAGCTTCTCTTTCGTTGATCTCAATGTCAATTCCGCCTATACGATTGACGGCTTCTTCGAAGGCTTTAAAGTCCACCTCGATATTGCCGTCTACCGGTATATGAAAATTTTTCTCAATGGTTTCTTTTAATAAGCGCATTCCTCCCAATTGGTAAGAAAGATTTAGACGATTATCTTTATATCCCGGAATTTGAACATACAAATCGCGCATGAAGGAGGTCAGCGAAATGGTACGGTCTTTCGTGTTGATGGTCGCTAAAATCATGGCATCGGATCGTCCTTTTTCTTTTCTATTTCTGCTGTCTTGGCCGATTAACATGATGTTGATAATGTCTTTGTTTGAAAAAATCGTGTCGGATTCCGAAGCGGTGCTTTCATAGATTTTCTCTTTTGGAGTCGTAAGCCTAAGCTCCTGTTTTTTTTCTTCGGTAATTTTCGCCGCTGATTTTTCATCTCCCGGCAGACGGGTGTTTTCCGCTTGCCTTGTTATGGGGTCCGGCCGATTGATTTTATCTAATAAACTGAAAACAAAGCCTACGGTAAAAACGCTTAAAAGCAAAATCGCAAATACGATGATTTTGAAAATTTTAAAGGCTTTATTCATCCTGTGAGCATCTCCTTTGTCATCAACAGCTTTTATTAGTATGATGCTTTTCAAAAGAAAATATCAGGGGCGCTTTTTTGAAAAGAAAAAGAAAGGCAAAGAGAAAGATCGTGATAAAACGGATATTTTCATCGATTGATTAATCCGGTGAATGAACGGTTGACAACAAGAAAGCGGCTGTTTACAATGAAAAAAAGATTGCATTGGAAAAATGAGGTGTGCCATGATAAGAAGAGCGAATGAAAGAGTTACGGAAATTCGGGAGCAAATGCGGGGAGGAAAAGGAGCCGTCGAAATTTCTCCGCTGTTTGAAAAAGGGGAATACAAAGGCAAGGCCCGTTTAATTGCCCAAATTACGCTGAACCCCGGATGCTCCATCGGGGAACATGCTCATGAAGGGGAAGACGAAATTTATTTTTTCATAAGCGGAAAAGGTATTGTCAATGATAACGGTGTTATCCATGAGGTTACTGCCGGAGATTCCGTATTAACGGGGAACGGTGCTTACCATTCCGTTGAAAATACCGGTGACGAACCTTTGGTATTAATGGCCGTTATTATTTTGTATGAATAGAGTGTTTGCGGACCCTGTTAAATCCCCACTCTGCCAGCATGTCATCTACGGACATGTTTCTCAGCTTGCAGAAGGAGTAGATGCGTCGGTATAAGCCGGTGTTGGCTTTAATATACACATTATCGGTGTCTCCGATTCGATGCTCGGCCAGTTCTTTTTTGAATTCTTCGGATTTCTTGTAGTATGTTGTTCGATGTCTACCCTTAATCTTTGTAAATCCGAAGAATTGAAAGAACTCGTCCATACTCATCTGTTCTCTTGATGCTCGGTTCGCGATGACATTGTATTCGGGAGGCTTGTGGGGACCGCGATTGGGGAAGTATACGCGATTGTTGCCGTCGGAATATTTACGAAGAATTCGGATGATATCTTCATCGGTATCTTTCCCGTTCCTGCAAAAACCGTGGAACCCGTGTAATTGTAAATACTCGTCTCGGGAAAGACCTAAACGGGTGCATCGATTGCTGACTTTCGAGCTTAAGTTCGGCGTGCCGTATGCGGCATAGGTTTTACCCATTACTTTTACGGGTATTAAATCCTTTTTGATTTCCATGTCTTGAGGGCCTAACAGGT
>JAAYHZ010000059.1 GCA_012744235.1 Clostridiaceae bacterium | reverse complement strand
CCGCAGCTGTTGTTTACGTTTCCGGACAATTACAACTTCAAGGCGACGGCCTTGGATGCGGATATCCCCTGCTACTGCGATTTGTTTGTGGACGTATCGGACGTAGCCGAGGAAATCACCCGAGCAAGGCACTGCATGGCAAGCCAACAGTACAACGGAAATTATGCCAAAAAGTCCGTGGAGACCTCCTTTGGCACCAACGGAAACCGGATGAATACCGGATATGCGGAACCCTTTATCCGCTACCGGCCGGAGCCGGTCTATTACCTGCCGTTGCCCGAAAGGATGCAAAAGTGGGCCAATGAAACGGAAAAAGAGCAGTTGGAAAGACGGGGCTACATGGTAGCGCCTTATGTGGATTTATAAAGCGTGAAAGCCTCCGAGGGAAGGGGTTTTGGACCCGCACTTTGGGAACCCCTTCTCTTTTTTTGTCCTTACATACTCGTTTTGTTGTATAATAGAAGGGTACGGTAACATTTCCGGGAGGTAAGACATCATGTATATACATAAGAAAACCGTAAGGTACTTGTCGGCGGTCCTTGCTTTATCGCTTTTGCTTCCGACCTCATTTAACCTTACAGCCGTATCCGCGGATAAATCGGCGGAAGGAAATGCCATGCAGTGCGGCACCTTGGAATCGACGAAGGGCTTTATACGAAAACCCATAGACTCTCCTCCTTCCGACGAGTACTTTATCAACTTCCACTACCGATATCCGAAGGAAGACTATTTAGCGGATTTTGTCGTGTGGGGTTCTTACGACGGAGAAGAGTACGACGATTTGATGCTGTACCAAACCGGCGACAAGCTTTTCGCCGCCGTAGGAAGCAGACGAGACGAGGCGGACATTCGCATCGAGCCTGACGTGTGGCACAATATTTTAATTCATGTAAAGGAAGATAACACCGTTTCTTTATACATTAACGGCCGCCGGGCGAAAATCGGCGGTTTGTACGATTATCCCCAAATCGGTACCGGGAGAATGACCGCTTTAGGTTATATCGGGGATTTAAGCACCGCAAGCCATAACGGCATGGGATATATCGACAATATTCGGGTCTTTACCAAGGATCGAATCCTTGTGACGGAGGACTTTAACAAAGAGCTTTCCGATTGGACCTTCTACACTACCGCATTTTTGGCGGACCCTCCCGTAAGCACTCCTTTGCCGGAGCCTGTCGATGCGGCAATCCGAGCGGAAAAAAGAGGCTTTTCCCCGGGAGAGAAAGTAAACCTTTTCCCGGTTGTTTATCTGAACGACCAAACCGAAGCCGTTTTGTCCTTCGCATCCTTCTTGTCCGTGGAAAGTGACGATCCCGAAACGGTGAGGATCGTTGAAGAAGAGGGCGCGTATTTTGCGGAAGGGCTTAAAGAAGGCTCATGCGTCATAACATTGAAGGCCGTCTATGACGGGAAGGAATTGACCGCCTCGGAGGAGCTTTTTGTATCCGAGGACCCCGTTCTTTATGAAATCGAATTTCGGATCGATAAACCCGAAATCGTCCCCGGCGAAAGCACGAAGGTGAAGGTTACGGGAAAATTTACCGACGGGTCCGAGGAGGACCTTACGAATGAAGCGGTCGTAAAAAGCGGCGATTCTTCCGTCCTTCGCACGGAAGAAAGGGACGGCAGCCTCTATGCAACGGGGACGGGCGAAGGCGTAGCCCTTCTTACGGCGGAGTATATAAAAGACGGTAAGCAATTGAAGGCTTCCGCTTCCGTTACCGTTCTTTCTTTAATTGATACGGAAACGGCATTCGGAAAGGATTCGGTCTTTAAGGGTGATTCGGGCAGCTTTTTCGTCTACGCTCTTCTTTCCAACGGTCAAAAAACGGACTCTTCCGTGTTTTCCCGTATGGAGTTAAAAAGCTCCGATCCCGACGTCCTATCGGTATCCCTAAAAGACGGTGTTCCCTATTACGAAGCAACCGGGGTCGGGGAAGCGTCGATTACGATAACTTGTGCTTTGGGAGAAAAGGTCTTTCGCAAAACCGTCACCGTCACCTCCGAAGAGCTTTCATATTCCAAAAGAAAAAGCACGATCTATACGGAAGAAAAGGTAGCAAACGCAAGAAGGAACGTGGAAAAATACCAATGGGCAAAGGACATTAAAAATTCGACCTTAAACTCCGCAAGCTATTACGTGAACTTAGGCTATGAGGCCTTATGGAGCTTTGTTACGGATCAAAGCATTCCTCGAAGCTATGCCGTCAACCAAACCCTAGGTTGTTTAAACTGCGGCAATGCCATTGATAAATACGGCAACTACCCCTACAATGCCAATCACTTTACCGCTCCCTGGAAATTGGAGTGTCCCAACTGCAAGATGCGCTTTCCCACCAACGACTTTGCCGCCTACTACAAAAGCGGCTTGGATGAAAACCGTAAGTTTAATCCGGATTTGGCGGACAAAAGCCTCTTGGTCAATACCTTGTACCCGGAAAAAGGAGAAAAATGGGGAGTGGACGACGGATACGGGTACATCGACGAAAACGGAAACCGCTACACCTTTGTAGCCTATTACAACCACTGGCATATATGGCACGGAGGGGTGGTATCCCAAGCCCTAAGCAGCCTAAGAGACGCCTATATCTATTCCGGGGATTTAAAATACGCAAGAGCCGGAGCGATTTTGCTGGACCGGGTTGCCGACGTTTACCCCGAGATGGATATTTGGCCGTATAAGGTCAGCGACGGGTTTTTAAACAGCCACGGCCATACCGGAAAAGGCAAGATCATCGGCAGCATTTGGGAAACCGGATTGGCGGAGATCTTTTTGACGGCGTACGATGCGTTTTTCCCGGTGCTTGACGATCCGGAAATCGTCGGTTTTCTTTCCGAAAAAGCGCAGCAGTACAATTTGGGTACCAAAAACGGAGCGGGAATTCGAAGAAACATCGAAGACGGTATTGTACGGCAAATTTATCCCGCCGTGAAAAACGGACAAATCCTCGGGAACAACGGCATGCACCAAAGCACCCTGGCTACGGCGGCGGTGGTGTTGGATTCCCTGCCGGAGACCAAAGAATGGCTGGATTTTAATTTCAAGTCCGGCTCCTATACGGGGGACGTGCTCACGGG
>JAAYHZ010000058.1 GCA_012744235.1 Clostridiaceae bacterium | reverse complement strand
GAATAAAGGTCCACAAAGCTTACGATACATTGGTTCGTGTCATTTTCCAATTGCTTGCACAGATACGAATATTTTTCTTTATGATACACAAAATCAAAGGTCTCGTTCAATATGATCGGATCGTACCGCCAAACCGTCTTTTCATGGCCGATGCGACGGCTTAGCTCCTTAAAAGTACGTACAATATCTTCTTTGTCTCGTAATTTTCTTTCAACGGACCGGTCGTAAGGCGTTAACGTAAAATAAAAATAATATTTGTAGTCGAGCTCGTCAAGAGTATCCAGCTTGTCAAGCATATTCAAGGGATCCTTTGTCCAAAAGACAATACAATCGATGATATCCTTTGACAAAGGAATTCTATAAATTTGGGAGGGATTCATCGGATTTCTTGTCAACACATATCCTGCCTGCAGTCGGTTTATGAGCCATTCGGAATAATGGCAAGGAATATCCGTCCTTCGAGAAGCGCTTAAAATCATGTTTTTTCATCCTCGATTCGCATGGTAAACGCCGTTTTTTCAAAACGATTAAAACCGCATTTTTCGTAAAACCTTAAAACATTTTCCTCCTTTGACCCGGTAAGAAGCATAATTTTGTAGCATCCCTTGTTCTTCGCAATCTCTACGGCCTTTTTCATAAGGGCTCCGGCATATCCTCGGCATCGATAATCTTTATGCGTCACCACATTCTCGATTAGGGCATACGGTCTCAACCCGCGAGTTAAATTTTTGATTACCACAACCGTCACGCTTGATACGATCCTTCCGTCATACTCCCCGATCAGTATATGGTAATTTTCGTCAAGAAGGATTTCTCTCCATAAAGACCGTTGCTTTTTCGTAAAATTAGGTTTTTCTTTTTCATGCAAGTGCAAATACAATTCCAAAAGCCCGTCAAGATCCGATTCTTTCACTTCTCGAATAATCATAAGAAATCTCCCTTTCCTCGGTTTTTTCAAAACCCTTGCGCATCAAGCCGAGCCGTATGCCGGTTGTTGTTCGGGTGCTTCCCGCTTTTTCCGCTTTCGTCCTTGTAAACCGAAAGCTCGTTGATTAACGTTATTATACCCCATCCTGCCTTCGGCTGCATTAGCTTGCCGTCATCCGACCTTCTATTTGTGCAAATTTCAAATGTGTGCTATATATTAATATATGACGAAAAGGAGTTGAAAAAAAGACCCATGACAGCCGTGTACAAGTCCATCGACCTTTTTGCCGGGATCGGAGGAATTCGCTTAGGATTTGAACGTGCCTTCGGAGAATCCATAGAAACCGTATTTATCAGCGAATGGGATGAAAACGCTCAAAAAACCTATTACGCCAACTTTCCGGACAAGCCGAGGATTGAAGGAGACATTACGAAAATCGACGAAAAAGACATTCCCGCCTTTGATATTTGCCTTGCCGGTTTTCCGTGCCAAGCATTTTCCCTCGCAGGCAGAAGGATGGGCTTTGATGACGATTACAAAGGGCTGTCAAGAGGCACCCTCTTTTTTGACGTATTAAGAATTTGCAGCCGTCATAAGCCGAAGGTCATTTTCTGTGAGAACGTAAAGGGACTTACCATCCATGACAGAGGACGCACCTTCAAAGTGATCTTAGGAGCATTAAAGCAATCGGGGTATACGGTGTACCATGAAGTATTGAACAGCAAGGATTTCGGTGTGCCGCAAAACCGAGAACGTATCTACATTGTCGCCTTTCGAGACGATGTTCGAAGCGACGGATTTTCGTTCCCCGAACCGATGAATGTGAAAACTTGTATAGAAGATATCATGGAAGAGGAGGTGTCCGTGAAGTATTACCTATCCGATACCTACTTGGAAACCTTGAAAAGGCATCGTGAGAGGCACGAAGCGAAAGGAAACGGCTTCGGCTACGTTGTAAGAGATTTGAACGAGGTAGCGGGAGCCATCGTATGCGGCGGGATGGGCAGAGAGCGTAATTTAATCGTCGATAAACGATTGAAGGCCTTTACTCCTGTCACACCGATCAAAGGCAAGGTGAATCGGGAAGGAATCCGCAGAATGACCCCGAGGGAGTGGGCACGACTGCAGGGTTTTCCGGACAGCTTCCGGCTTCCTTTGGCGGACGTTCATTTGTACAAGCAATTAGGCAACAGCGTAACCGTTCCCGTTATCGAAGCCATTGCCAAAAAAGTGAAGCATGTATTGGACCAATCCATGTAAAGGAGATTATGCATATGCTGCAAATTGTAACGGTAGCCAAAAGCGCCAAAGAATTTACTCGAAAAAGCGAAGGAGATGTTATTGAGCTTCGCGACGGCCGACTGCTTATCGTCTATATGGAATTTTCAGGAGACGGAAGCGATTATGCCAAAACGTTGATCGTAAGTAGAATATCCGATGACGGAGGTCTTACGTGGAAGAATCGTAAAGTCATCGCCGAAACCGTTCCCGGCGATATCAACGTGTATTCCCCCAACTTGATTCGGGCTTTAGACGGCAGTATTCTTCTTATCTTTATGCGGCAGCATTCGTCGAACCCTAGAACCACCACCATGATTGCTTACAAATCCTTCGACGAGGGGGAAACCTTTCAGCCCTATTCGGAATTTGCAAAGAAAATGGAATACAGCTTATGCAACGCCGTATTAAAACGGTTG
>JAAYHZ010000057.1 GCA_012744235.1 Clostridiaceae bacterium | reverse complement strand
TTAAGAAACATCGTAACGATACCGGCCAAGTACGTGCAAAGCTTCTTTTCTCAAAACATAAAAAAGATCAACGATACCATCGATACCATTAAAGAGAAAAGAGATTTGTTGGAAGAAAACAGAATGCTCAAAGAGCGGATTAATCTGTTGGAAAGCACACATCGAGCATACGAAGCGTTGAAGGCGGAAAACGCTCGTTTGAGAGAAGCGGTTCGTTTGAAAACCAAATTTGCCGATTACGAGATCATAGGGGGCAATGTCATATCCAAGGAGTCCGGTAACTGGTTTGACAATTTCCGCATTGACAAGGGCTCGAAGGACGGTTTGGGCAGCGATATGGTGGTGGTTACCCATGACAATTGTTTGATCGGACGCATATATATGACCGATTACAACACCTCCATGGTGGTGTCGATTATCGACCAGACCATGGGTGTCAGCGGATGGATATCGAAGCCGGGAGGAGGAGCGCTGACCGTAAAAGGAGATATCAATCTCAAAAACAGCGGGCTTTGCAGGGTAACGAATATCAATATGGAAGTAAACATTCAGCCGGGGGATATTATCGAAACGTCCGGATTAGGAGGCATATATCCGAAAGGGATTATTATCGGTGAAGTGGTGGCCGTAGTGGACATGCCTTCCTTGAACGAACGGTATGCCCTTTTAAAACCCATGGCGGATTTCAAAAGAATCGACGAAGTGTATGTATTAAAACAACGCAACGAAGAAGAAAACGAAAACGCGGGTGATGCTTCATGAAGAAAAAAATCATCTTGTTAATCGTTTTGTTTCTTTTGCCTTTGATTTTAAGAGTATCCATAGGGGAATATTTATACCTTCAAGGTGTCGTTCCTAATATACTGTTGATTACCGTTGTGGTTGTAGCCATGATTGTTCCCGGAGGATGGGTCCCTTATGCCTATGCCGCTTTATCCGGAATGATCGAGGATATGCTTTACAGCAAGCAAATCGGTTTTCATATTCTGCTTTTCTGCGGAACCGCTATCGCCGTATCTTTTGCTCGAAACAAGCTGATGAAAAACAACATTTTGTTCTGTTTGTTGTTTGTTTCGGCCGCTTCCTTTTTGTATGAGGTTTTAAACTGGCTGTTTTTCGGTTACTTTCGTATGGGGGTAACCGTAGGAGCTTTATTCGGCAAAACCGTTGCACCGGTTATGATTTTAAATCTTTTGTTGACTCCCGCCGTTTATTTCATCTACAATTTGCTTTTAAGGTCAATGTCCGATGAGAAAGGGGCTGCGTGAGATTGAATATTTACGGAAAAAGAATCTTTTTTGTAGTCGTTATTTTTTTGTGTGTCGTATTCCTCTACTTCGCACGGTTATATGACATGCAAATTATTCACGGCGAAGAAGAAAGAGACCGTTCCGGAATGCGAATCTACAAGGACATTGAAACCCAAGCCTATCGAGGGGTCATATTGGACCGAAACGGCCTGCCTCTTGCCGTCAATACGCAGACCTACGACCTGTATATCCAAAAAGCGGGTTTAAAAGACGAAGGTATGAACAAAGCGCTATTGACCTTGTATCGGATCTTAATCAAGAACGGGGACAGTTACATCAACAATTTGAGCAAGTATTTTACCGTGGATCCTTTTTCTTTTCGAGACATGACCCCGGATCAAATACAAAATTGGCAAGCGAATATCGATACGTTTAACATTAAAAAAGAAAACGTCATTTACGATCCGAAAGCCTTTTACGAATATTTGCGTGACGAATATTTTCATATTGATTCTGCCTTAACCCAAGATGAAATTTACGCCATTATGGCGATGCGCTATGAGATTATCACTCACGGCTGGATGTTCTTCACCGGAAGCCCGGTGAAATTGGCGGCCCATGTAAGCAACCAAACCATCGCCGAAATAGAGGAACAGAATCATTTGATGCCCGGATTGATGGCCAACGTGGTACCGCAAAGAATTTATGTCAATGCGGAAAATACGGCCCATGTCTTAGGATATATCGGTATGATCAACCAAACCGAATTGGAAAACAATCCGGGTTATTCCTCCAGCGATTACATAGGGAAAACCGGCGTGGAAGCGGCGGCGGAACAGTATTTAAGAGGGGAAAACGGTTTGAGAAAAATGGAAGTGGACCAATCCGGTCGCATCATGACCGAATTGAAAGGCATACCTGCCATACCGGGAAATGACGTCATCTTAACCATTGATACCCGACTGCAAAAAGTCGCGATGGAATCGCTGGAAAGAACAATTCAAAGCATAGTTTCCCAAAAGGACGAAGCGAAAGGAAACTTCGGTGATGCCAACGCCGGCGCCGCCGTGGCCATCGACGTTAAAACAGGCGAAGTGTTGGTTTTGGCAAGCTACCCGGGATATGATCCTTCCGTATTTATCGACAACAGCCAAGAAGCGCAGGAAAAACGATTGGAATTGATATTCGACAATGAAAGAAGGCCTTTGTTTAACCGAGCGCTGCAAGCACCCTATGCACCCGGTTCTACTTTTAAACCCCTTGTCGGAATCGCCGCTTTGGAGGAAGGTATTTTGACTCCTCAAAAAACCATTTTATGTGACGGATCCTCTGAAATAGGGGGAAGGCGATTCTATTGTATGGAATATGTTATGGGCATGGGAATCCACGGTCATTTAACGATTGAGCGTGCCATCGCCACTTCCTGCAACCTGTATTTTTTCAAGTTGGGAGTGGAAACCGGTATTAGCAACATCGACAAGTGGGCTCAAAAATTCGGGTTGGGAGAATACACCGGAATTGAGCTTCCGGGAGAAAACCGGGGACATCGATCCAACAGAAACTTTAAATATACTCAAAAGGGTGAAGAATGGTGGATTGCCGATACGGCGCAGACCGCCATCGGACAGCTGTACAACGGCTTTACTCCCTTGCAGCTGGCAAATTACGCGGCTACCATCGCCAACGGCGGAAAAAGAATGACGCCCCATATTATCAAAGAAGTTATCGATCACAACAACAATACGGTATACAAAGCGGAGCCGGAATACGAAGAAACCGGCGTCAGCCGGCAGACTTTGGATATTATCATTGACGGCATGCAGCGTGTGGCCCAAACGGCGGAAGGAACCGCGGACCAGTACTTTTCCGACTTCCCGATAAAGATAGCGGGAAAAACCGGTACGGCGGAAACCGGTAAGGAAAGCGAAAGCTCATCCAACGGACTTTTCGTTTGCTTTGCACCTGCCGATGATCCGGAAATTGCGGTAGCCGTTGTCATTGAAAAAGGCGTTTGGGGATCCTATACGGCGCCTGTGGCAAGAGACATTTTGGCGGCTTATTTCAATTTGGATGCGGACGATACCGCACTGCAGTCGGTAGGATCCTTTTGGATACCGTAATAAGAATTAGATAATTTTTCTTTCGCCTTTTCTTCATGATTGTTTTTAAGGTTGAGTTATAGTAAAATGAAAATGATATGAATGAAAAGACGGGCACGAAAGCAGTTGAGAGGAAGTAAATCAATGGAAAATTGTGTGATTTTTAAAGCTGAAAAGAAAATATTTCGCTTATTGTTGGATGAATCGGCATCCATGGACGATATATTTTCGGAGACAGAGAAAAAATTACATAAGTCAAAAGACTTTTTTAAAGGAGAAACCATTACATTAGGCTATTCCGGAAAAGAACTGACGGATCAAGATAAAGCAAAAATGAAGGAGTTGTTTGAAAGTATCGGGGAAATCACCGTGAAGGAAATTATTCCTTATCAAGGTCAAGAAACGATTAAAAGGGAATTCCCTTCTTTTAGCTCCTCCGGGGAAAGTTCTTGGTCTTTCGGAGCCGAGTTAGGTAATAACAGGCAGTCTCGCCGATCCTCAGGTATGAAAGTAAATAAAAACGATTTTACGAAGTTCGTTAAAGGAACGGTAAGGTCCGGTGTTTTAATCGAATACGACGGCAATGTGCTTGTTTTAGGCGATGTCAATCCCGGTGCCGAAATTAAGGCTAAGGGCAACATCGTTGTAATGGGAACCATTAAAGGCTTGGTACATGCAGGTACGGACGGAGACCGTAGCGCATATATCGTGGCAAACCGGTTGAAACCGACGCAATTGCGGATTGCCGATTTGATAACCCGACCGCCGGATGATTCCGACGGATCTTATCGACCTTCGGAGCCGGAAGTAGCGAACATTGAAGGCAACAGCATTTTTATCGACCCCTTGTCAGTTTTTTTGAATAAAAAGTAAGGAGTTATAAACGGGAGGAAACTATATGGATAAAGTAATCGTCATCACTTCCGGAAAGGGCGGAGTGGGGAAGACGACAACAACAGCGAATCTAGGAACGGCACTTGCTTTATTAGGAAAGAAAGTAGTATTGGTAGATACCGATATCGGACTGAGAAATCTGGATGTGGTGTTAGGTCTCGAAAACAGGATCGTTTATGACCTTGTTGACGTTATAGAAGGAACATGCAGATTAAAGCAAGCATTGGTTAAGGACAAGCGTTTTGAAGGTGTTTATTTATTGCCCGCCGCACAGACGCGAGATAAAACGGCGGTCAACCAGGAACAGATGATCAAGCTTGTTGACATGCTGAAAGAAGAATTCGATTACATATTGATTGACTGTCCTGCAGGTATCGAGCACGGATTTCGAAATGCAATTGCCGGCGCCGATGAAGCGATTGTCGTTACGACACCGCAAATTGCGGCGGTTCGAGATGCTGACAGAATCATCGGTTTGCTGGAGGCAAACGATCTGAATAGTCCGAAACTGATTGTCAACCGCATTGAACCGGATATGGTAAGAAAAGGCGACATGATGACGATTGATGACATTGTCGGCATTTTGGCTATCGATTTAATCGGCGTGGTTCCGGACGACCAATCCATTGTGGTATCCACTAACAAAGGTGAACCTGCCGTTACCGATAAGCGCTCCATGGCGGGAAAAGCCTACAACAACATAGCGAGAAGAATCATCGGGGAAAATGTTCCGTTTATAGACATTATGGCCGAAACTTCGTTCTTTGGCAGATTGAAAAAATTGATTAATAGAAATAATGACTAGTGGGGGAATAAATCGATATGGGATTATTTAATAGAAAAAAATCAAAGTCAAAGGATATTGTTACCGAAAGATTGGTTTCCGTATTGGTGGAAGACAGAACCGGCGTATCCCCGAATACGTTGTTAATGATTAAAAAAGAGATATCGGAAGTGTTGAAAAAGTATATGGATTGTGATCCCGACGATATGGCTGTGGAAGTGATTACACGCAAAGAGAACCGAGGGAAAAGATCCGCCGCTTTGGTAGCGGATATCCCCATTAAACGTGTGAAGAACAAATAGCGAAAACTTTTACTTAAGATTTGGTATCCCTATTTGAAAGCTTCGGATCCGTATGCCATGCGAACGGACATGTATATTTTCGTACATGAAGAAAATGATAAGAACGGGATCAAATCTAAAAAAGAATAAAGTATGTGGAGACGAAATGGCCGGAAAGAAAAAAAGGAAAAAGAATCAATTCGAAAGAAATGTACTGATAGCCGTTGTTTTATTGGTTTTAGTCGCCGGGTTGGTTACGTATCTTTTTAATTTGGATTTTCCTGAAATCTCCGATGACCCCATCATCGGAAGCACAACAAAAGAAACGGAAGATACGACTACGACTTCCGTTACAACGGTAACTACAACAGTTGTAACGACGGAAACGACAACGCAAAAACCGGTGACAACCGAAACAAGCAAAGTTACAACAAGTGAAATTACGACAAAGGAAACAACTGTTTCCGTAACGACAAGCGAAACACCGAAGGAAACATCGAAG
>JAAYHZ010000056.1 GCA_012744235.1 Clostridiaceae bacterium | reverse complement strand
GCCGTGAGCGGCACCTTCTACAAGAACCAATTCCGCGGAAACTCCGTGTTTTTTAAAGGCATCCATCATATTATCTACGGCTTTTTTGGTTACCAGTTTATCTTCCGCAGCATGAATGACCAAGCAAGGAGCTTCTTTCCCTGTAATTCGGTAAACGGGTGATGCAATTTTATAAAGCTCCTCGTTTCCTTCAATAGGTTTTCCCATAAAGTTTTGGTTACAGCTTATTTCATAGCCGTATATCGTCAAATCGTTGTAATGCAAATCCAAAACCGGGCAATAAAGAACCGCACCGTACGGGGTTGTGTCCAAGAAGGTCATCTCTGCGGTATAGCCGAGCATATCTTCTTTCGGTATGGTCAAAAGCATCCCGCACAAATAGGCTCCGGCGGAGGAACCGGCGACGATAATCTTATCCTTGTCGTATCCGTATTTTGACGCATTTTCCTTGAGATAAGACATGCAAAGGCGAACATCTTCGATTTGAGCGGGAAAATGCCTTTTGTATCCTTCTTGAAAGCTTCCGGATCCTGCCGTATCTCCGGGAGCCAGCCGGTATTCCATGCTGCAGCTAACAAATCCCCTCTCGCAAAACCATCTTGCCAAAGGATGCCAAGCATCTTTTTTACCTGCGTGAAATCCTCCCCCGTGTATGAAAAAGATGCATTTGTCGCTTTTGACTTCATCCGGAATGAACAAGTCCACTACACGTTCGTCCGTGTAATATTTGCTATAGGGTATGTTTAGCAATTCCCTCATGTCGTCCTCCGTTATTTTTCCTTAGCCAATACGGGATACAAGATCTTTGCCATATTATAAAATCCCAAATCCGTAGGATGGGAACCGTCCACCGTCGTTTCCTCGAAGTCTTCTCCTAAAACCCGGCTGCCGTCAATAAAGTACATTTGGTCGTATCCTTCCTTTTTCAGCATCTCAATGGTTTCCACGATGAAATCTCCTATGACGTCTTTCGGGTCTTGGGGCATATTCAAGTCATCCATAAAATAGTAGAAAGATTTCCGTAAAGCCGATATCACGTATATAGGAACATGGGGCCTTTTATTCTTTAAAATTCTCATAAAACCCGGCAAGGTATCTTTATACATTTCCACGGTGCAATTGGCGACATAGTCCAGTATATAACAAGAGGCGTCGATTTCCGCCATGCATTCGGCTACGATGGCATCTCCTTGGCCGTTTCCGGAAAAGCCCAGATTAATGCATTCCTCTTTCATCATGCGGCTTAAGATATTGGTATAGGCCATACCGGGTCTTGAAGCACATCCCCCTTGGGTAATGGAGGTGCCGTAAAAGACGTTCTTTTTGCCCGGTTTTAAAAAATCGGATTTTCCAATGGCCGCACCCTCGTCGATTCCCACAAGAACATGTTGTACACCCATGTACAAAGGGAAATTCAGTACAACGGTTCGCATTTTCTTTTTCGGAAAACTAAACATCTCCGATGCATACGAATCCTTGGAGTGGTCGAATCGAGTGGTCTTGTAATATCTTACCTCGTTTTGATCTCCGATATATACGTCAAAACCGCATTGCCCTGTTGCCGGCATGTGGTACATATTGGCCCTTGAAGGCATCTTGACGGCAATATAAAGGCGATTCGAATCGGTGGTAAAGTGAAGCTGTCCCCCGGCCGTGTTGTTTGCCAACGCATCGACGGGAGGTCGTAACATGTCCTTCACCCTCAACGGCAATCTTCGATACATCCTGTCTTCCTCAATCCACGGAAACCCTGCAATGAGTATGTCTTCCGAGTCCGGCGGGTTGATCCAACGAATGCCTTCAACGGAAGAAAAATCAAAGGCGATTTCGGCTTTAATTTCATCCGCTTTTAATATGTTCATTTGATTGCTCATATTAGTACCCCCTCATATGATTAAGTCTTATTATACCATATTCCAAACAATTTCGTTTTCCTTTTCGATTATTCGTTATACTTTAACGCCGATAAATATCCGGGTATTTCCCCTTCAATGGTTCTTTTCACTTGACGAATTTTCCAAGATAAATGGTCCGGATCCGTCATGTATTCCATACTCGGCTCCCATCCTAATCGAGAGTCCGCTTCCGACAAAGGAATGGTGTTTCTTGCATTCTCGATCTCATCGTATCCGATTTTTATCAAAGCTTGGCCGTACTCTTTGATTTTTTGGGGATCCGTCTCCACGAACAACTTCATTTTAAGCAAAGCCCATTCCTTTACATGGATTGTGGTGGTACAGCAGTTCGCGATAAACTTGCCGAGATTGATCATGTAAAAAGCGTCCTTTTTCTTGTTTTCCGGCAATGTCGGATAGATTTCTTCCAAAATGGCAACGCCCTCTTGGAAGTAGGACCTCATCTTTTTTATGCGATTCATTTCTACCGGCAATCGGAATTGGAACAAAGAGCTTCTTGTATTGTCATGAGAGCCGTAATGCGGGTTGCATATTTTGTTTCCTCCGAACATGGCATAAGGTATGGACGGTATGGTAACACCGGATCGGAACACCAACGGATAGGACGGTCCGATACGGAAAGGACCGTATTGGTCTTCGTTGGTCGAGATGTAGCATCGAATGCCTTCGCTCCACAACCGCCATGCTTTCGTTACCTTTTCCACGTTTTGTTTTCCGAAATCTCTTTCCGCAATCAGCTCCAAAACCTTATCTTCCGCGGGTGATTCCGTCCAATAGGACCATTTGGCCGCTTCGGAAATAAAAGAAGGCCAAAAGCCGTAATGATGAGATTCCATCAAGCCCGAAAGTCCCCAATTGATACGCGCCTCATGCAATTTTTCATGACGACGCATCCACTGATAAGGACAAGGCTCGTATGGGATGACACCGATATCCCAAGTCAGTCCTCCGGTGTTGCACATGGTATAAAGGCGTATTCCTCGTTCCTTTGCAATCTTCGCTTCGCTTGCAAAATACTTGCCCGGTCCTTCGAAGGATAAGGTATAGTCCACACAGGTACTCATGACACCGTCCGTGGGAATCTTTTCGAACATCTCGAAGGTAACCAATAGGGAGACATCGTTCGGGATATTTTTTAAAAGCTCGATACGGTGCTCTTCGTCCACATAACCCCAGTTATATGTCCAAAATACGATATCCGCATCTTCTTTGTGTTTTCGGATGGTTTTTTTGATCAAGTTCAACCATTGGGGATAATCGCTGCAAGGCCACCATCCGGGACTGGGTTTTCCCGTAGGCAAGCCGTCTTCGGTATTTTCGTAGTAAAACTTCCCGGAGGTGCGGGGGTCTTTACTGGGAAATTCCACCGACTCTCCCACCATGACAATGCCTTTTAAGCCCGGGCACTTTTGAAACAGCTTCCCGTATGTATTCCCGTAATAGCTTTCCGCATCCGGATCATCCGGATGCTTTAAGCTTTTCATATAGCTGTAGGCATACACGTCAATTCCATACCCTTCGGCACGGTAGATCAATTCGTTGAAGTCCACGTATCCGTGAGGAGTAATATCCACATCCTTGGTAAATACCAAAATGGCATCGATGCCTTGATGGGCAATGGCATTCAAATGAGCATCCGGAAACATATCCAAGCCGTACCCGGAATGGACCATTCGAGGAGAGAACAGGGGTTTCCTTGCCATATCCTGTTTGGCAACCACGGGAGCGCATTTTAAATTCATCAAATCTTCCAAATAGTAAGCCCCCTGAGCCGCACCTTTGCAATCAAATCCGCAAATGAGGATGCCCTCATCCGTACATAAAAATCGGTAGCTGCGCTGTGTGTCCAAGTCTTTTCCGTATTCGGGGGATAATCTTTTATTGGTAAGAATAATCTTTCGAGATAAGGAAGCGATTTCCGTGGCAATGTTATCCGTGATTCTCAGCTTTAAAAATACTTTCATCGATACGGCAAAGTAGTCCTGAAGGTCATTTGCGGCGATTTTCAATACTCGGGCGGTATCCTCCGGAAGCACGATTTCCCAGGTTTCGTCCACTTGGATTTCGTTCTCGGACGGAAGTACGTGAAAATCTCTTCGGCCGGGCTTATGAACCTCCAGCATTCTTTTACGAAAATCGTAATTTCTTTCTTTTACAACGTCCATGTTTCCTCCTTATCCTTGACCCCTTTATTTAATCTTCTTTTTCAAGTCTTCCAAGCAAAGCTTCACCATTTTTTCTCCCATTTCAACGGAGGATTCCGTTGCATCTTGGATGAACCACTCGTCGCTGTCTTTAATACGATCTTTGATCACCGTTTCCGGGTACAAGGCGGCCAAAATGCTGCATTCGTATTTTCCGGCATGGTCATAACCGGTTTGGTTTTGCACCTCTTTGCTCATACAAGGAAGTACCGTAATCCAATTCCAAGGATTGTCGCCTTGGTCCAGCTTCTCGTAAAACTCCTTGTTCTTGTTATCTCCCCACCAGCCTTTGCCTCTTGTGTCCTCGAGAAATTCAAAGGTCAAGGTTTTTGCCGCTTTCATACAAGACAACGTCATGGGCAGAAGGTTTTCCTGTTCGTACTGGTGATGTATTAACATATAAATGTTTCGCCATCCGCCGTACAAAAGGGATTTTAATATCATTTTGATGTATTCTTCAAAAACGGAAGCTTCCACATGAACGGTACCTTTTTAGGGACCCGCCACAGCATAGCTTGAGGGGCTGTACCATACGGGCGGAGCAACGATTATTTCCATTTCTTTTTCCAAACGTTCCAATAACCCCAACGCCACTAAAGTATCGCAGCCGAAGGAACAGTGGGGCCCGTGGTATTCGATGGTACCTACGGGTATGACTAAAGGCGTGCGATTTCTCTTCGCTTCTTCGATTTCTTTCGGAAATATGTATTCGAGTTTCATAAGCCGGTTCTCCTTTATTCTCCGTAAAATACGAAGAAAAGCCCGTACCGTTACAAAGTCGAGCTTTTCTTCTGTCGTCGCTTTTTAAAAATCCAATTCAATAATATCTCCGATGGGACTGCAGAGGCTTTCGCATCCGTCTTTGGTGACAACGACACCTTTTTCCCATCTTAAACCGAAGGTGCTGCCGGACACAAAGGAATCCACTTGGAATGTCATATTCGGCTGCAGTTCATACACAGACGTGGTTTCCATCCAAGGAGCTTCCACTTCGATCATGCCGGTTCCATGGCAAGGTCCGTATACGTAATTGTCCTTTTTCCCATTTGAAACGAACAATTCGTAATACCCTTTGGCAATATCGCATGCTTTCACACCGGCTTTGATTTGCGCGGTAGTCCAATTATGGACTTCCAAACCGAACTCCACCAATTCCCGTTTTTCCGGCGTGAGTTTTCCAACGCAAACCGGTATGCCAATGCTGGGAGAATATCCGTCTACTTTCGCGGAAAGGTTCAGTTGAACCAAATCGCCTTTTTCGATGACTCGGTAAGAGGAACGAGAGATGGCGTGGCGGGTGGATTTTTCCGAGAATACATACATGGGCAGTCCTTCGTATTCCGCACCGTTTTCATATATCACTCTCTGGGCGATACCTACCATCTGCAGCTCGGTTACACCGGGTCTTAAGTTTTTAATCACCTCTTCGATGGCAAGCTCGGTTATACGAAATCCTTCCCGCATACATTTAAGCTCGTTCTCGGATTTGATTCCTCTTAAAGCCAGCATAATATCGTCGGCTTTTACGATTTCCGCATCGGGATAATTTTCTTTTAAGCTTTCCATCATTACCGCATTGGTATCCAAAAAGCTTCCGATTCCAATACGAATCTTTTCTCCTTTTACACCCAGATCCTTAAAAATGTCCTTGTAGTTCAAGGTTTTCATTTCCGGGTACGAAGGATCCGCCGATTCTCTGTAAGCAAGAGACGTATAAATTTTATCAATTCTGCTTACATCCGCCGCAAAAATCACGCTTTCCGGTCCTACAATCAGTCCTGCATTCCCTTCAGGCGTAATGGCTACGCCCGCTCTTTCGAATAAAGGCCAAAAACCGCTGAAATAGCGGGCATTGGCATAATCCGCTTCATTGGAATTCACCAAAAATACATCCAAACCTTTTTCTTGGGCAAGCTTTGCCGCTCTTTGAATCCTTTCTTTGTATTCCCAATCCGGAATCATCACCCTGCTCATAGATCATACCTCACTTTCCATTTTGATCGATTAAGCATATTTTAACGCAGAACGTAATATGTTCCGTCCGTTTATCCTTAACCTTGGGCTTTTTGACATGTAAAAAACGATTATTCGGTTTCTTGCTTTTCCTTAAACTCCTTTGCTTTAACCCTTGCTTGCAACGTACGAAGAGTCATTAACGTTTCTTCTCCGGTGTTGTCGTCTATAAATCGTAAAGGAAATTTGTTGTTAATATATTCTTGGTCTAAAAGCGTATACCCGTTTGCTTTCGCAAATTCTCGAACTTCTTTTAAAGTCCATTTCGGTTTTCTTTTCGCTCCGGTTTTATTCCTCAAATAGCAACTCGGGCATCCGGAACCCCTTTCCAAATTCTGAGGTAGGGCTTCAAAATCATTTCCGCATACCTTACAGTGAATCAATACTTTTTTATTCCAATTGGTAACATCCCCTTTTCTTTCCAAAGGGCGGCCTTCCAAGACTTTATCCAATCTCTCGTTTGTCCACGGTTCGTATCTTCTTGGCCTTTTCAACATACGAACTCACCTCCATGAAATAGTATCACCTTATTTCATGTTTTTAGTCAAAAAGCGAAAGAAGATTACCGTAATTTCTCGTAGTATTCCATCCTCCACTCGGTCCCGCCTGAGAAAAGGAATCCGTCTCCCGCATCGTTCAATGTTCGAATAAAGGTTCCTTTTTCGTCCTCCGCAACATCAATAACAGGATACCCGGTCTTTTTAGTCCCGTCGGTAATGTATACGGTGTTTCCGATCCAAGAACGCGCATAATCCGAAGGGATACGAGTATAAAAGCCGAATGTATTGTAATCCGTAATTACTCCCGTATCTCGGCCTAATTTCCCTTCTACGATATATTCTCCCGTAACAAGCCTTTTTCCTCCGTAAATAGATTCAAAACTCAGTTTCCCATCCTTTAAGGTCATATAGGCCATAACGCCGTCAAAGGAAACAGACCCGAGATCCGTTTCGAAAGGTTCGTCCGAAGGTTCAAATTGATAAAGAATCATGTCCTTCGAGCCGTCCTCCAATTCGACGGTTATAAAAAGCCGCTTATTCGACGGGTCCGTCTTGTACGTAAATCCTTTTACTACGGGTTGTTCTTTCCTTGCTCCCATTACCGTTACAAAGGTATGGGCCGAATTTTTATCGTATCTTCTTAATAAGTAAGGGATTTTCGCACCCAAATCCGTTTTCCCTCTTTGTCCGAAGCCCGTTGCGATGACGGCTTTTTCTTCGGCGAAAAGAAGGTCCGGCAAGAAAATATCGAAACGGTCCTTCTCGTCATTGAACCACGTAATGACGGCGCGGTCGGATTCCGGGATCATCTCCTCGGGATCCTCCAAATCGTACGGAAGACCTGCTTTCCTTTTTTCTTTTTTCAGTCCTTTTATTTCGTAATTAAAATGAATTCCGTGAATCAAATAGTCCTTTGTCGTTCCTCCGTCTACCCGGAAAAGATCGAGAATATAGTGTCGATCATCGTCATGTTCCACAACCAAGCAAGCTCTTCGGTAGGATGTGACTTGCGGATACACATCGGAAGACAAATCCACAAGCTTTATGCCGTCTTTTACGACAAAGTGGTGCAGAAAACCGTTTCGGCCTTTTGATTTTTGCTCTTCTTCATCCACAATCACCAGTTGGTGAGCAGCGGTGCGCACGGTCATAAACTTATGAGGCTGATCCCATAAATAGCCTAAATCCGATAACCATTCGGTGTTGTCGTAATAATAGAATAAATTCAAGCTGTCATAATGATGGTGGATCCCCCATTCGCTTGCGTTTAAAACGAGGGTTCCTTTTTCATTGTTTTTACCGATACGAAGATATCCTTGTCGAAGGTCCGGGAAAAATAGGTCCCGGAAAACCAACGAGGGATTCAAAGGTTCTTTATTGTCAAAAGGCAGACATTGAATGCCGGTCTTCTTTACATGTTCCTTCTTTTTTTCATTTTCCTTCACTTTAAGATAAAGCGCCCAATACTCCGGACGTCGGAACCGGTAGGCCAATATTCGACTGTAGGTAAGATTCAAGGAAGTATCCGGATAAGAATCGGCGCTCGCCGGATACAAAAGGTTTTGCAATAATGTGTCATACATTCCCTTCCATATGGCATGATATTTGGGACGGACATAGACGGATATCGGCTTTTTCAATATCGGAAGATCTTTGCAGCCCTCCAGCATTTCGGATAAAATCCATAAAGTATGCATCACCATCAGGCTGTATGCAGGCGATTCCGATGTGCTTCCGTCCTTCAAATACCAGTTATCTATAATTCGATTGAAGCATTCAACCCCCATATCGACAAAATCGTCGACCCCTGTCACCAAGCCGGCAGAAAGAATTCCGATCTTATTCCCGGTATTTTTGTTGTTTAAGCTGTCATCGTTGTATGTCAAGGTTGCGGATTCGATTAACAGGTTAAGCTCGATATGCTCCTTTTCTTCCTCCGTCAATACCGGAATTCCGTTGTGCAGCACGATGTCGGCAACAAGGTCGTAAGCCAAGGCTGCCGGGAGCGTGATTGCGGACCCTTCCATTCCTGTTATCGACCCGCGGCCTAGACCCCAATATCCCACATGGATTTCCTTTTTAGGCATGTTAGGAGCCATACAGGTTCTTTCCTTCGGCAGATTTTTCGGGTTTTCCGCCGCGATTTTCGGATCCATATCCGCAATATCGCCGTACATGCCGTGAACAAGCCAGTAAGGATACACATCGGCAAAGCGAAGCAAAATATCCGCCGCTTTCAATGCATACCGAATATCGTCGGTAAGGTAGTACAGCAACGCCAGGCCATATGCCCCTCTTATCATATATTCGGATTTTCTCGCCCGAATCATCCCGGTAAAGCTCGGATAAAGATGATATCCGTTGTATTCCATAGACTTTCCGGTATAGAAGGAAAAGTTTTGGGGTTTTCCCCAATAGGTCTGAAGCACACTGTCCTCTTTGTACCGATCGTTCGGAAAAACGGTACCCGTAACCTCGTCGGTGATGACATCCGGATTCTTCGGATCCCATATCCACATGCCGTGAGGTACTCCGACATCATGCTCCGGAGGCAAATTAAAAAGACACGGTCCGGGAGTCGTATCCGGGATCATATTGCAAAGAGCATCCCGATTCATGTCAAGCAAATGCCCGTATTCTTCTTCCAAGTCGGCTCGAAGACTTAACAATTCCTCATCTTTTCGGAGGATTTGTTTGCGAACACGTTCCAAATCGTCCTTCTTATGCAAAGCACAAGGTCTTTTTATCGAACGTCTGTTCTTTTTCCACTTATCAACGATGGCGTTATAGTCAATCATTCTTCGTTCTCCTTCGAAGAGCTATTCCAAAATAAAATCACCGAAGCATTCCGGACGATGGAAATCCGGTTTTTCGCTTGTTACCCTGTTCCAGCAACCGTAGTGGGGATACTCGGTGTCGTCACCGCATTTATATACGTTCCCCTTGATTATTTTCCCGGATCGAATCTCCGTCTTCCCGTAGTATTTTTCCAAAAAGGAAAAGGGTATCTCGTATTGCAATGTCCAGTATTCTCCGTTGTATTGATTGATCCGGTCTTTTTTTACGGATGTTTTGATATTGAAAATATCGGGAGAAAGCCCTTCGATTTTAAATCGAGAATGTCGATCCTTACCGAATCCTAGCAAAAAGGTTCCGATCGGATTCATCTCCATGTTCATATACCGATCATCCGATTCCGGATTCAAAATGAAGAAAAACTCCATACAGCTGTCTCTGCATACCGGATCGTTTATCGATTCGTAAACCGCCCTTATTTTCTTTTCATAGGATTTTAAAAAGACATGAATGGCTTTGTCGCTGTAGCAAATCTTTGCGATGGTTTCCGGCTTATAACCGTTCTCATCCCAAGGGAAATTTTGAACACGAAGCGTAGGGATTTGCTCCCACACATCATCCGTAAAAGGTTCCATTATTTTTTTAATAACGTACGTTTCAGACATGACTCTTCTCCTTTTCACACCGGTGAAGCTTTTTACCTGCTGTTATTGTCGATTATAGCAAAAAGCCCGCCATTATCAAACAACTATTTTTCCATATCTTGTTCTTTCAAGTTTCTTTATTGGATTGATCCTTGCAATCTGTTAGAATGTTGAAAGAGAGTATATTGCAGCGGGAGGAATATCATGGCGATCGTAGAAATCGGCGGCTTAATCAAAAAGTTCGGAAATTTTACGGCTTTGAACGGGGTTGACCTTTGCGTTAACCAAGGCGAAATCTACGGATTCATCGGTCCTAACGGTGCCGGAAAAACCACCACCTTACGCATCATGCTGGGAATCTTGAAGGCGACTTCGGGAAGCGTTAAGATTTTCGGGAAAGATGCGTGGAAGGACGCCGTTGAAATCCACAAAAAGACAGCTTATGTCCCGGGAGAAGTTAATCTATGGCCGAATCTTACCGGCGGCGAAGTCATTGATTTTTTTACAAGGCTTCGGGGATCCCCGAACGAAAAGCGAAAGAACGAGTTAATCGAAAGATTTCAATTGGACCCTTCCAAAAAATGCAGAACCTATTCCAAAGGAAATCGACAAAAGGTAGCGTTAATAGCGGCTTTTGCATCCGATGCCGAGTTATATGTTCTGGATGAGCCTACATCGGGATTGGATCCGCTCATGGAGAATATGTTTCGTCGTTGCGTAAGCCGGGCGAAAGAAGAGGGAAAAAGCGTACTGCTGTCCAGCCATATTTTATCCGAAGTCGAAAAATTGTGCGACAAGGTCAGTATTATTCGAAAGGGCAAAATCATGGAATCCGGCCCTTTGGAAGAATTACGACATTTGACAAGTACCCGGATGACGATTGAAACCAAACGGCCGGTAGAAAATCCGGAATCCGTAAAAGGTATTCACGATATCGAGATTAAAGGTAATACCCTTTCCTTTCTTGTCGATACGGAAGATCTGGACGGCGTGTTGAAGCAAATCGTACCTTACGGAATTGCCAAGCTTGAAAGTGCACCGCCTACCTTAGAAGACCTTTTCATGCGGCACTACAAAGAGGACGGTGATCCGTCATGATGTCGAATCGGTTCGCCGGCACGAGTTTTTTAATAGGGTCTTTGCTCCGAAAAAATCGTATCAAAATACCCATATGGATTCTCTCTATCGCTTTTTCCGTGATTTTTTTCGGAAAATTAATACCGGATATGTATACCACCGGCGTTGATCGGCAAATCATGGCGGAAACCATGAAAAACCCGGCCGTCACGGTGATGCTGGGTCCCGGCTACGGTCTTGATAACTACAACAACGGAGCCATGATGGCTCATTTTATGCTTCTATTTGCAGCCGTTGCCTCCGGTATGATGGGTATTCTATTGACTCTTCCCCATACCAGAGAAGACGAAGAAGACGGACGTACCGAAATGATTCGCTCCCTTCCCGTCGGATCCTCATCTTCTTTAACGGCGGCAATATCCGTTTCCGCTCTGTCCCAATTGGTTCTCATGCTTTTTGTCGGATGGGGTCTGTATTTTTTGAAGCTTGAGGGTATGGATTTTTCAGGTTCTATGCTGTACGGAGCCTGTTTGGGAGCCGTCGGTATATTCTTTTCCGCTCTTACCGGGCTTTTTGCTCAATTGATGTCCAACACAAGAGCAACATCGGGAGCCTCCTTCGTTTTTCTCATAACCGCATATATTGTCAGGGGAATCGGAGATGTAAGCAGTGAGGCGCTTTCTTTAATCTCTCCCTTAGGCTTGATTTTACGGTCGCAGGTTTATGTCAAAAACCGATGGTACCCCGTATGGATTACGCTTGCCTTATCCCTTGCTTTATTCGCTGTTTCCTTGTACCTTTGCTCCGTTCGCGATTTGGGTGCCGGCTTTATAGCCACAAAGCCGGGAAGATCAAAAGCTTCCAAGCTTTTAACGGGTCCTTTTGGACTTTCCTTCAGGCTGCTGCGAACGCCTTTTCTTGCGTGGGCTGTGGGGATGTTTGCTTTAGGTGCGGCCTACGGGTCGGTATTAGGCGACTTGGAAGGCTTTATCGAAAGCAGCGAGCTTGTTCGACAAATGATTCCCGAGCAGGAAGGCTTGAGTATGACCGAAGGCTTTATCGCCTTGATAATCGCCGTTTTAAGCATCCTCGGAGCGGTTCCCGTCTTAATGTTCACTTTGAAATTAAGAAACGAAGAAAAGAAAAACCGAACCGAAGCTCTTTTGTCCAATGCCGTATCACGAAGAGGCGTTTTAGGTGGATACCTTCTTGTCGCTCTCCTTATGTCCGTTACGGTACAAATCATGTCTGCATTAGGTTTATGGTCGGCAGCGGTTGCGGTCATGGAAGAGGCGGTATCTTTAAAAACCTTGATTACGGCGGCGCTCGTTCATGTACCGGCCATATGGCTGATGTCGGGACTTTCCCTTTTACTCGTCGGGTTTTTCCCGAACCGAACCGGGTTTATATGGCTGTACTTGACTTATGCCTTTTTCGTCATTTATATGGGAGATATGCTGAAGCTTCCGGAATGGACATACCGCTTATCTCCTTTCGGATATGTTCCCATGATACACGCAGACGAGATCAATTTCGTGACCCTTCTTCTGTTAACGTTTATTGCCGCTTTATTCATGTTCCTCGGTTTCATCGGGTATGAAAGACGGGATTTGGAAGGTTGAGGATAAAAAAACAGGAGATTTCACTCCTGTTTTTTTATCCTGTGAACTTTTAGATCTTCAACGCGACTTTACGTCCGTCCGCCACGGCTTCGAATATCTTTCCCGCCTTCTTGGCATCGCCGATTACTTCATGAGGTATACCCATTTTCTCCAGTTCTTTGGCCAATTCGTTGGAGGAAGCGGTACCGATAGCGGAAATAACGGTATCGACACCGTCTAAGGTCAATTCTCCGTTCTGGCAATTGCAAAGGATGCGGGCTTCCGTTACATCCTTGACTTCGATACCGGTCAGAATTTCTACACCTTTATCCTTCAAGCGAGAAACCAAATAATCTCTTACCGGCGTAAAATCGTCGGTCATGATATTGTCCTTCATTTCCACAACGGTGATCTTTCTTCCGCCTAATGTACGGAAATCGTGTGCATCCGCTAAGAAATCCGCCGTTTCGCAGCCTACGGAACCGCCGCCGATAATGACGATGTTGTTTCCGACGGGTTTTTCGCTTTTTAAAGCTTCCCATGCCGTCATTACGTTTTTATGGCTGCAGCACTTAAGCCAACCGGGCAAAATGGGCTTTCCGCCTGTAGCTACGACTACGAAATCGGGCTTCATTTCCTTGATTTCATCGGCCGTAATCCGATGTCCGGTTACCACCTTCGCATCGGTCTTTTTCAATTCGTTAATGAAATATTTCAACCCTGCCGCAAGTTCTTGTTTCACAGGCGGATAGCTTGCCAAGATAAATTGACCTCCCAATTTCTTGTCCGCTTCTACCAATGTGACGTCGTGTCCACGTTGAGCCAGCACGCGGGCGGCTTCCAATCCTGCCGGTCCTCCCCCCACAACCAATACTTTCTTCTTGGTTTCTGCAGGACGAATATCGTCCAAGGCCACTTGCCCTACTGCGGGATTCATAGCACAGCGAATGGAGTTACCTACTAAGGACTGTGCAAAGCAGGTTAAACAACCGATACACGGACGAATATCGTCGTCTCGGCCTTCTTTTGCTTTATTGGGCAATTCCGGGTCGCACATCATGGCACGTCCCATGTATACGAAGTCCACCATTCCCGTTTCGATCAGCATGTCGGCAATCCAAGGCTCTTTAATGCGTCCCGGACAGCCTACGGGTATGGAAACGGCCTTTTTAATGGCTTCCACGTAAGGAGCGTTAAGGGCCGTCGGTGTCCCTGTAGGAGGAAGCAGCGTGCCCGAATTAAACAAGGATCCGTTGGAGAAATCAAGATAATCTACGCCTGCCTTTTCCAGTAAACGAGCGACATAGATCATATCGATCAAACGGTTGGAGCCGGGCTCCATTTCATCGGCGGACAGTCTTACGCTGACGGGAAAATCTTCTCCGACAACGTTTCTTACGGCTTCCACAACTTCAAGTAGCAAACGAACGCGGCCGTTAATATCTCCGCCGTATTCGTCCGTTCGTTTATTCATGGTAGGCGACAAGAAGTTGCCGAGCAGACCGTGGGTATGAGCGCAGTGGATTTCTACGGAATCGCATCCTGCGTTCTTCGCTCTTCGAGCGGCATCCGCGTATTTTTGAATGTATTCTTCTATATCGGCTTTGGTCATTTCGATAGGAACATCTCCACGATTCCAAATGTGCGGTATCGGAGAAGCCGCTAAGGGCATAACACCGCTGAAAGCGGAGGAAGCAAATGCGCCGGCTTGTATCAGCTGGGCGGATACCTTCGCACCGTGGCGATGCACGGCTTCGGTGATGCGAGCAAGACCCTTCGCCGTTTCGTCATCATAGATTCCGAACATTTTCGGCATGTATCGACGGAGTCCGTCGATATCGCAGGCTTCAATGGTGATTAATCCCGCACCGCCTTTGGCCATATTTTCGTAATAGCGAACCATTTCATCGGTCACTTCGCTCTTATCCGAAGCTTGGTTGGAATGCATAGGAGGAACAAAAATTCGATTGTGAATTTCCAAGTTTCGAAAACGAATCGGTTTAAACAAATTAGGATACTTCGTCATCGTGTCACTCTCCTTCGTTAATTTATTCAAGATTTAACTTGTATCTCTATTATACCGGTATTCGTTTAAAAAAACTTATACTTTATAAAATAATTGTTATATTATTAACTAACTTTTTGTCGGAAAAACGGGTGAAAAATTGAAAATAAAAAAAATTCCGGCTTTTTAAATTAAAACCGGAAATACTGGAGCCGCTGGTGGGAATCGAACCCACGGCCTGCTCATTACGAGTGAGCTGCTCTACCTCTGAGCCACAGCGGC